>NZ_RAWE01000130.1 GCF_003611695.1 Corallococcus carmarthensis
GCGGCATCCCGGGTGGTGGGGAAAGCCCCTCGATTCCTCCACTGCTGGACGGCCGGGGCTTCCGAGGACGTCGCATCCGGCGGGACGCTGTTATAAAGCGCCCCCCATGCTTGAGACCGTCACCAAGGGCTTCCGGGCCGCCAAGAACCGCCTCGCCGGCAAGAGCGAACTCACCCCCGAGCTGGTGGACGAGTCGCTGCGAGACATCCGCGTCTCCCTGCTGGAGGCCGACGTCGCCTTCGACGTGGTGAAGAAGTTCGTCGCCCGCGTTCGCGAGAAGGCCGTGGGCGAGGTGGTGCAGACGGCTGTCACGGACGCGGGGGGCCAGAAGCGCAAGGTCAGCGCGATGGACCACTTCATCAAGATCTGCCACGACGAGCTGGAGGCCCTCATGGGCCCGGTGGACACGAGCCTCCACCTGAAGCCCAAGGGGCAGCTGTCCGGCATCATGATGGTGGGTCTCCAGGGCTCCGGTAAGACGACGACCACGGGCAAGCTCGCCAGCCGGCTCCTCCAGGAGGGGCGCAAGCCGCTGCTGGTCGCGGCGGACATCTACCGCCCGGCCGCCGTGGATCAGCTCAAGGTGCTGGGCGAGCGGCTGAAGGTCCCCGTCTACCACGAGCCCGGCGTGCAGCCGCCCGAGCTGGCGAAGCGGGGCTACGCGGCCGCGCGCGAGCAGAAGTGCGACGTGGTGCTCATCGACACGGCGGGCCGGCTCGCCATCGACGAGACGCTGATGACGGAGCTGGAGTCCATCAAGGCCAACGTGCAGCCGGACACCATCCTGCTGGTGTGCGACGCGATGATTGGCCAGGACTCCGTGCGCACGGCGGCCGAGTTCGACCGGCGCCTGACGCTGGACGGCTTCATCCTGACGAAGCTGGACGGTGACGCGCGCGGTGGCGCGGCGCTGTCCATCAAGGAAGTGACGGGCAAGCCCATCAAGTTCCTCGGCATGGGCGAGTCGATGGACAAGCTGGAGGAGTTCCGTCCGGAGGGCCTCGCGGGCCGCATCCTGGGCTTCGGCGACATCGTCGGCCTGATGAAGGACTTCGAGAAGGTCGTCGACGAGAAGAAGGCCGAGGACGACGCGCGCAAGCTGTTGTCCGGCCAGTTCTCGATGAAGGACTTCGTCGAGCAGATCCGCATGGTCCGCAAGATGGGCCCGCTGAAGGACCTGCTGGAGAAGTTCCCCCTCTTCGGCGACCTCACCGAGCACCTGAACCCGGACGAGAAGGAGCTCACGAAGATCGAGGCGATGTACGACTCGATGACGCAGAAGGAGCGCCTGCGTCCGGACATCATCAACGCCAGCCGCATCAACCGCATCTCGAAGGGCAGTGGCCGCAAGCCGGAGGAGGTGCGCGAGCTGCTGCAGAAGTTCGGGATGATGCAGCAGGTGATGGGCACCATCGGCCAGAACCCGGGCCTCCTGGGCCGCATCCCCGGCTTCAAGCAGTTGGGGCAGCTGGGCCAGATGAAGAACATGGACCTGGGCAGCATGTTCGGGAAGGACCCGAAGGCGCTGGAGAAGGCCATGTCGGCGATGGGCGGAGGAATGGGAGGAATGGGAGGCATGCCCATGCAGCTGCCGCAGATCGCCCCGGGCTACACGCCCCCCATGGGCCAGGCCGCGATGGCCAAGGCCCGCCTGATGGGCTACGCGCCCCCGGCCGCGAGCAAGCCGGACGACCGCGACGCCATCAAGGAGCGGCGCAAGAAGGAGAAGGAGAACAAGAAGAAGAACCGCAAGAAGAAGTAGCCCGCGTCCCGCGGTGCTAGCGGTCCCCCTGCCCGCGCGTCCCCCACCGAAGCACGGGGGCGGCGGGCAGGCGTGTTTCCGGCGCCTCCCGGGACGGACGCCTGTCCTGTTCCGTGGACGCCCGTGGCAGTGTTCTCTCTCGGGACCCAACGGACCCGACCTTGCAGAACACGCCCCCATGCCCAACCTGAGACTCTTGGTGTTGTTGAGCTGCGTCGGCCTGAGCCACGCATGCATTGACGTTCCGCCGCTGGAGGATCCCCCCAAGGAAGACCCGCAGACGGATCCCGACGCGGACTTCACCTTCACGGCAGCGCCTGCCCAGGAGCAGGTCCTACCGGGAGGGACGCTGGACTGTGACGTCCAGCTCGCATGGACCGCGGCCACGGGAGGTGCTGTGGCGTGGAGCCTTGTTTCCCCGCCCGCGGGCATTGAGCTTCAGGCATTCACCCTGCCCAAGGGAGAAACGCGCGCGACGCTGAGCATCCGCGTCGGAGCGGGCACCGTGCCTGGGCCCTACTCCCTGACGCTTCAGGGCAAGAGCGGGTCGGTGACGAAACAGGCCACGCTGACGGTGACGGTCGGAAAGCCCGGGGACCTGGTGGTGAACTGGGTCGTGCCCACGCCTGGGAAGGCGTACACACGAGGCCCCCTGCTCCTTCAGTTCACCGTGGAAGGAGGCGCGGCGGAGCAGGTGGAAATCCTGAAGGACGCCGCCGTACTGGTGAAGCCCACGGGGAGTCCCTACTCGTTCACCTGGGATACCACCCAGGAGGCAGAGGGCAGCTACCAGCTATCCATCCGCGCGACACGTGGCGGAGCTGTCTTCACGAGTGCACCGCGGACGGTCATCGTCGACCGGACCGCGCCCACCGTGGCGTCCTTCCTACCGGCCCGGGATGCGGCGACCGTGGGAGTCCACGACTCCATCCAGGTGACCTTCAGTGAGCCCATGAACCCGCTCTCTGTGACGGAGGCGGCGGTCGGGCTCAAGACGGGGGCGGGCGAGGCGATTTCCAAGTCCGTAGCGCTCTCTGCTGACGGAAAGACGCTGACCGTGACGCCACTGAGTGCCTTGAGCGCACCGAGCACCGTCCAGGTCGACCTCACCGCGGCTGCGAGCGCCATCACGGACCTGGCGGGTAATGGGGTGGTGAGCGCACCGGCTTGGACCTTCACAGTGCCGACTTGGTTGCCGCTGGGCGGAGCGATCAGCGCGGTTGCAGGCAAGACATCCGCGGAGAGCGCCGTACTGAGAATGGACCAAACCGCCCAACCCGTCATCACATGGTCAGAGTCAGACGGGACGAGCAAGAATATTCATGTGGCTCGTTGGACAGGTACTAGCTGGGACCTACTTGGTGGGGGGTTGAGTGGTCTCGCGGGCGTAGGAACAGACGCAACCGAACCCACTCTCCTGATTGACTCCCTGAATCGCCCAGTTGTTGCATGGCGCGAATCGGCCAACTCCGGTGGCAGCCCCCAGATCTTTGTTCGCAGATGGTCAGGAACCGGGTGGGAATCCCTCCCAACAATTTCTGCACTCGCTGGCGATTGGGGCATTTCCGCACCATCCCTCGCAGCGAACTTGAACGGGCAATTGCACATCTACGCCCTCAATAGCAATGAGGGGATTGCAGAGATTGGGCATTACCTGCTGCCTGCGGGAGGTACATCATGGATGCGCACCGCCATTCCGCGCCCTTCGCAGGCTCCTCGCGTGTACTCATTCTCTACGGCGACGGCCCTAGGCAGCACGTTCATCTCCTATAGCATCCGGGACACCAGCACCTATGACGAAGGAGTCTTCATTGGCATTTCCGAGAACGACTCAAGTCCAATGGGAGGTCAACTCCTAGGAAGGAGTTCATCGAGTCCATCGACTGCCGTCGACAGCAATGGTCGCCCCTGGGTCGCCTGGACTGAATCCTCTTCGACCCCATCGCCGGATGGCAGGATTCAATGGGCTCGGTGGGAGGGCACGAACTGGACCTCACCGCAAACGCTCGACACATCCTCAACAGGCAATACCCAGCCCGCGCTTGCCATGAGCACGGGAACCTCCTATATCCTGGCATGGAGTGGCATCATCGGCGCCGAGCGGAACATCTTCGTCAGCCGCTGGGTCGCTGGCGGCTGGCAGCCCATTGCTCAGCCACTCAATGCCTTGACAAGCACGGGCACTCCAGCATCCAAGCCATCCGTCACAATGGACTCAAATGGCCGACCCCTGATTGCGTGGCTCGAAGAAGACGCCAACGCAGCAGATATTTACATCCGCCGCCTCAATGAATAGAAACACTGAGACTTCATTTCCAAGCACACAAACAGCACCAATTCACCACAAATACGCAAACCCGAAATCCGCCCCCGACCAAACCCCTACACACACTCCCACAACACGCAATCACTCAATCCCAACCAAAAATCATCCCATGAGCAAAACAACTCCGGCAAAACTGTTCGCGGCGGTTCTCGCGCTCAACGCATGCGGCCCCTCACCCCAAACGGAAACCACACCAAACCACACACAAGAGAGCACACAGACAGCCCCCCTTGAGGGGCTATGCCACAGGAATGCTTACCAACCGGCGGGCTGTGGTTATGGTGATTACTGCCAGACATCGTCCAGCAAGTGCACGCCTGCACCGAGCCCCAGTTGCAATAACTTTACGCTTCATGGAACCACTTGGGACGCCAGCACATCGACCGGTCCAGTCATCTATGAAGCCAGCGCACTCAGGTTTGAACCAGACCACATCTTCTGCAACTCTTTCGCGCCGAAGCGGCTAACATTCCGAATCAAAGCCTATGCGCCAACTTCAGACTTACCATCCTCAAGGGAGGAGTTCTCCAATCAATTCTATCTCGTCACTCCCACCGGAAACGAGATCAATGCATCGGCGATCCAGAACATCACAACAACAGACGACCGCAAGAACATCACATTTGACGTAAATCTCTGCCTTCCAACTGGGACGACAAGCTATACTGCCGGCTTCTTCTTTATCGGAGGAAGTGAGATTTGCGCCACTGCCTCGTAATGGCGCTCAAAACAAGCAGGGATAGACGAAGACCCCTGCATACGCGGGCGCACACCGACCAGCTCAAAGCGTGATATCCCACAACAAACTGCAACGCCCACTACGCTTCCGCAACCATCGCCTCTTGCGCGACTTCGCCTGCCACGCTTTGGACGAGCAGGTAGACGTAAACATGAAGTGGCATCGCAAGAAGTAGCCCGCCGATTCCATCGCAGTTCCCTATCCGCATGCCCCCACCCGAACCAGGGGGCGGCGGGCAGGCATTTTTCCAGCGCCTCTGGCTCCGGACGCCAGTCCTGATCCCTGGACGGGTATGGCAGTGTCCTTCCTCGGGACCGGCCCCGGACCCGGCCTTGCAGAACATGCCCCCATGCCCAATCCCCGCGTACTTCCCCCACGCAATCTACTGCTTCTCCTCGCACTGCTTTCGGCCTGCGTGGAGATTCCTCCCTTTGACGATCCTGCACCGGGCGCGAACGAGGATGCAGGAACGCTCCAGGACGCAGGCACCGTCGTTCAACAAGGTCCCCGGTTGCGGACCACCGCTCCCGCGGATGGAAGCACTCGGGTTCCCATTGATTCAGCGCTTGGGTTCACCTTCTCCAAGCCCGTGCAACCCTCTACGCTGCAAGTTTCCTTTTCTCCGCCTGCGACACCGGGAGCGCTGGTCTGGGCAGAAGACCATACGCAGGTCACGTTCCAAACGCAGTCACCCCTCGCCGAGGACACGACGTACACGGTGACAGTTCAGGGTACGGACCCGGCAGGAAACGCGCTTGAAGGCGTCAACTCCGTCAGCTTCACAACCGCAGGTCCGCAGCCGGACACGACTCCACCGTCGGTTCTTTCGACGACACCCAGCAGCGGCGCCATTGGGCTTGAGCGCAAACCCACCATCAAGGTGACCTTCTCGGAGCCCATGAGCAGGGCCGCAACCGAGGCAGCCGTTTCCTTCACGACCCCAGCTGGATTCACGCCTGGAGAATTTTCTTGGAATGCAACCAGTACGGAAGTGAGCTTCAGCCCCACCAGCGAGTTTGCCTATGGGGTCAGCGTAGCTTGGCGCATATCCAACTCAGCCCGGGATACGGCAGGCAATGCGCTGTCTACCGAGACATCAATGAACTTCCGGGCCATCCGGCTCAACACGGCAATCATTGACTTCGAACCTGAGACCAGCGGCTCCCTAGGCGCTCCAAGCTACTTCCTTCAAACCCACTACTACAACGTCGCATGGGTGGGAGATGACAGTGGAGCCAATATTGATCGGCTCTTCCTGGGTTTTCAGCTCGACAAACTTCCCGATAACCTGACCCGGGTGGTTTCCTCCAGACTGAAGTGGCCCGTCAGCATGATCATTGGAGACCCGCTCTCGAAGTTTGGCCCTCTTCTCCTTGAACCGGTAGATGTCGGAGACGTCATCGAGCTTTCGTTCAGCGGACCGAACCCGTCGACTGTGGCTGACTATCATGCAGTCGCGCTGGCGCCGGCTGTCGTTGTTTCCCTATCCGACAAGCCACTTCGGGGCGATTTCGACGTCACGACATGGACCACCCAGGATTGGGGAAACCGCAATCTTCGGAACAAGCGGACCCAATACCGACTGCGGTTCGAAACGCCCAACAATGGCGACCCAGTCAAGGATCAGATCTATTCAGACTCCTATGACAACCCTATCTTGGCCACGCTGTGGGTCACCTACGAATATCCGTAAGCTTTCACAACAACCTCACGACGCACAAAATCCCATGACAGTCCATAAAAACACCACACAGGCACTCCTGACTTCGGCAATTCTCGTCATCGCAGGCTGCGGTCCCCATTCGGAAGATGCGCCGTCAAACAGCATGGACATTCTCTCCCAAGAAGCTGGGCTCGGAGAAACATGCTTCAAATCCGAAGGCCAGCCTTCCATATGCAACTACGGGGATTACTGCCAGATAAGCACCAGCAGGTGCACCGGAGTCCCCTATCCGACTTGTAGCAACTTCGAACTCCACGGCAGAAACTGGGATGCCAACACGTCAACCGGCCCAGTCATTTATGACGCCAGGGCAATCAGGTTTGCCCCCGACACCATCTTCTGCACCTCTTACGCGCCGACGCGGGTCACTTTCCGCCTCAAGGCATACGCTCCATCCGCGGACTTGCCGACTGCACTGGAAGGGTTTTCCCAACGATTCTACTTCGTCGCTCCCTCCGGAATTGAGTTCAACGCCTCAGCCCTTCAGAACATCACAACAACAAGCGATCGAAAGCACATCACGTTCGACATCAACCTCTGTCTTCCGTCTAGAACCACAAGCTATACCGCCGGGTTCTTCTTTGTTGGCGGCAGCGAAATTTGCGTCACCGCCTCGTAAGCGGTTCCATGAGGAAGTGGCATATCGGCATGGATGCGGCTACGCCCTGAGCTGATAATTCAGGGCATTGCCGTAAAGCGTTTCGCCAGTCACTTCCTGGCAACCGTGTGTGCACGCGACAAGCTGGCGATTCAGCCCTGACGCTTTGGCACGACAAGTCCACGGCTCAGACGGTTGAGCACACGCCGCTTCTGCCGGCGCTTGTAGCTTTCATGAGCGTTGTCACCGAGCTCATTGCGCCGGGCCGTCTCTTCGTCCGCGATTTGAAACTCGACGAGCGCGAAGGTGACCCGCCCCTTTCGGGGGCGCGTGTCGCTTTCAGGCGGAGGCAGATAGGGGTCCATCCGCAGAGGGAGGTCCACGACGAAGTTGAGGACCCGGTAGGAAGTCCCAGAGAAGGCGTTCCCCGTCCGGTCCTCGCGGTCCTCGAAGTCCCGGTCCAGGTGGAGCTGGGGGATGAACTGCTCGAAGTGAGGGTTCTCTTCCAGGAGCCCCTTGAACGGCAACAGCGTGTTCTCCGTCTGCCCCGGGACAACGAAATTGAAGGGGAACAAGCGCTGCGTCAGGAAGTAGAGGACCGGCAACAGGTCTTCCCGCTTGCGGGTGATGACCCGGAACCGCGTGCGGTCATACACCTGAGCCGCCACGGTCTCCTTCTTCGCGATCAGCTTCGTGACCAGGGAGTCCCGCGTCTTGATGGAGTGGGCGAACTCCACGATGGGGAGCCCCATCTCCTTCATCTCACGGGCGACGCCCAGCACCTTCTCCGTGACCATCTCCGCCAGCTCGGCCTCGGAGGCGGCCAGCCGGAAGAGCAGGTCGCGCCCTTCGATGTGCTGGATGACGTGCATCACCTTCAGGACGATGCAGGCAATCCGCCGGTAGCGGGCAAGCCCCTTGGCCCCGGATGCGAAGAGGAAGAGGTCATGGATTTCTTCCGGTTGGGCCACGGCGTCAGCGACCCGGTAGTCGAAAGTCTTCCGCAGGTACTCCACCGCGTCGGAAAGCACCACACGGGCCCAGGCATCGTCGTAGGGCCGCGACACGTCGAGCTGGCAGAGTCGTAGGAACCGGTCTACCTCGTCCCGCGTCTGGAAGTGCATGCGCCGCCAGTCAATGACGGAGCCGCCTCTCAGGATGAGTCGGATGCGCTCAAGCTCACGCAACCCCATTTCCGGCACCGTGCGGACAGGGATGGCGGGGAGGACTGGAACGAGGGAGGGGGCCTTCACAGCGTCGTTCCTATCTGGCTGGAGCGCCAAGGGAAAGCCCCCGCAATGCGAAGGGCCCCGGCCTGGAAAGCAGGCTGGGGCCCTCTTGACCACGTCCGCCAGTCTACCTGGCGGCGACTTCCTTGCCCTTCTCGAAGCGGCTCTCACGGACGACCTTGCCGTCCTCGCTCAGTTCCTGAAACACGCCATCCTTCAAGCCGTTCTGGTAGTGCTCGATGAGATGGGGCTTGCCGCTCGCGAAGGAGAGCGTCCGGGTGCCGTGGTAGTTGCTCTCGCGGAACTCAATCTTGTCGTACTCGTTGCCAGCCTCGTCGAAGAAGAACCAGGTTCCCGTCTTGAGGCCGTTCAAGTACTGGCCCACCGCCGCCTTCTTGCCATTCGCGTGGAACGAGCGGTAGGGGCCGTGCGCGACGAAGCTTCCGCCGGCCAGTTCCGGCTTACGGCAGAACAGCCCGTCCTCCTTGGAGCCGGACTGCTTGGTGCCTTCCGGACACACCAACTGCGTCGTGGTGTCTCCCGCGAAAGCCACCGGAGATGCGAGAGCCAGGCCCAGGGTGAACATCCGCATCAGCTTCTTGGACTGCATGGAGTCTCCTTTTGAAGTCGCCGGAACGCCCCAGCGCGCACCAGACATGACGGAGAAAAACCGACTGAAATTCATGGGACATCCTCGCGGATTGAAGCCTCCACCAAACCCCTGGATGTCCTGACCGCGGAAGAAACGAAGAGCCCCGCCCCCTGATTCCTGGGCGGGGCTCCAATGACTTCGGTGGATCGTGTCCCCTGGATACGTCAGGGGCCCGGCATCCAGGCCTTAGTAGTTGGCCTGGTGGCAGGCGAAGTTGCCACCCGTGAAGTAGTAGCCCAGGGAGGCCGTGGTGGACGACGGCAGCACGCAGAGATTGGCGACGATGTCCGCGCGGTTCCCCGAGACCGTGTAGTTGCCAGAGGAGGAGCTGATCGACGGAGCCTGCGTGGTCCCGTTAACGAGGACGTAGAGGAACCCGTTCAGGCCGGCGGACGTTGCGGGCCAGGCCGTGTCGGCGTACGCGGAGATGGTGATCTTCACGCGCTTGGTCGAGGTGTTGCCGCAGAAGGCCGTGTCCGTGGTAGCGGTGCCGGTCGCGACCTTGAAGATGATCGGGCCCGTGGTGCCCAGCGCGGCCTTGTTGGTGAAGTTCTGGTAGTTCTCGCAGGTCGGGGCGGCGGGCGCGGAGCAGGTGCCGCTGTAGCAGGCATTGCCGTACGAGCAGGTGGCCTTGCCCTCACCGGTGCAGGTCGTCGCGGCCGGGCTGCACACGCCCGTGGTGGTGTTGCAGGTGTTGCCGGCGCCGCAGTCGGCGTCCTTGGTGCAGCCCTCGGGGGTGGAGCCGGGCTCCTCGCAGCGCTTGGACACGGTGCCGCAGACCAGGCTGGTGGAGTCATCCGCGTTGCACAGCTGGTTGGTCTGGCACTGGCAGACCTTCTGCGTCGTGTTGCTCGAACCGGCCAGCACGGCGCAGTTCTTCTCGGCGTCCGGGCAGTCAGAGCCGCTGTCGCAGGTGTCCATGCACACGCCCGCGGCCGTGTTACAGAAACCGGAGGAGCAGTCGGTGTCCGACGTACAGGTCTCCGCCGTCGTCGCGTCATCGCCACAGGCCGTCAGGGCCAGGCTCATCGAGCTCAAAGCGGCGAGCATCACCATCATCTTGCGCAGCTGCATTCGGAACTTCCTCCTGGATTGGTTACGTCACCCGGTGTCTCCGGCCACCTGACTCCAGACACCGGGATTGAAGTCGAGCGGGCTTTAGTCCCCTCGCTCCAGACGTGTCAACGAGTGTCGACCGACCTTCTCACGGCTGCCACCCAGGGAAATTCACTGTTCACGAAAGCGCACAATCCAGACGCACCACACAGCGACATCGCCGTCATATGTGACGGCGATGTCGGTCCTGGATTTCAGAACGTGAACGGGAAGTCGATGGGGTCGCCCTGCTTCTGGTGCTTCGGGAACGACCAGCTCTTGATGAGGCCCGTGATGCACGTGGCCATGTAGCTCGAGCGGAACTCGTCCGTGCGGCACGACACGGAGGTCGTCTTGCCGCTCGGCTGGACCGTCCAGCGCATCACCAGCTTGCCGCTGAGCGACGGGTCCTTCTGCTTCTGCTCGTTCACGCACTTCACGATGGCCGGCTTGTTGTTCAGCACCACCTGCATGATGTCCGACTGCTGCAGGCGATCCAGCGTGCCGCCGCCAGGCTCGGGCGGGATGTACGCCGTCGCTGTCGGCTTGCTCGCGGGCTTCGTGGCCGCCGGCTTCTTCGTGCCGAACAGCTCGTCGAAGTCGTCATCCCCACCACCGGAGCTCGACGAGGAAGAGGACGACGACGAAGCCGCAGGCTTCGACACCGTGATCGCATCCCCATCGTCCTCATCCCGCTGAGAGCCGCGGCTTCCGCTGGAGCCCGTCTTGCGATGGTTGCGCGTATCCACCCGCGCCACCGCCGTCCCCATGTTGGGTGCCGTCGCCGCAGGCTGAACCGCCGCCACGGGCGGAGGCGGAGTGACCGCGGCGGCCGGAGCCGCCGCCACGGCCGGAGGAGGCGTGCCCCCCACTGCCGGCACGGTGCCAGCAGCGGCAGGCGTCCCCGCAGCGGCGGTCACCGCCGTGCCTTCCGCAGGCGTCGCGGCAGGCGCGGTCGGCGTCGCCGCGGGCTGGACCGCCGCCGGAGGAGGTGTCTGCACCGCCGCGGGAGGCGGCGGCATGGGCGGCATCTCCGCCTTGGGCGTCGGAGCGGTCGCGACCTGGACCGGAGCCTCCGTGGGGCGCTCGGACGAATTGCCGCGCGCGACGAAGACGACCGCGGCGCCCGCCATCACGAGCACACCCGCCGTCACCGCGACCATCATCCCCGTGCGGCCCTTGCCGCCCGCGGGTGCCGCGGCAGGCGGTGGATAGGCCGCCGGATACCCCGGAGGCGGATAGCCCTGCGGCTGCTGTCCATAGGGCATCTGCGCCTGCTGCGGCGCATAGGCCACCGGCTGCTGGGGCGCGTACTGCTGCACCGGCTGCTGGGGCGCGTAGCCCTGCTGCGGCTGCGGCACGTAGGCCTGGGGCGCTGCCATCCCCGGCGCGGCCGCCATCATGGCCCCCGGCATCGACGGGGAGGACACCGGCTCCGGCGGCGGCATGGGCACGTCCAGGAGGCGCGCCTGCGACACAGGCTCACGCTCCAGCGACGGCGCCGGACGCGGCGGCGGCTTGCTGAGGGCGTCGTTCTCCTCCTTCACCAGCGAGGCCAGCACGCTCGCGGCCGAGGGCTTCCAGCCCACCGGCTCATCCGGCGCGGTCGAACCGCCGCCCGTGCCCGGACGGTTGCTGCCCGCGCTGAAGGCGGACTCCACCGGACCGGCGGGAAGCGTCGGCGACGACGTGGACACCGGCGCGGGCGCGACGATGACCGGCTTGGCGGGACGCGGCGCCAGCACCGACGCCAGCTCCGCCGTCTCCGACAGGGGAATCCAGTCGCTGAAGCCCGAACGCCAGCAGAGGTTGTCCGGGCCCACCTCGCCGCGGTCCCAGGCGTCCTTCACCTTCTCCACGGACCAGGGGCCGACCTGCTTCTCATCGATGGCGACGTACCACTCGTGCGAAGTGGCGGCGGCCTTCTCCTCCGCCGTCGGCTCGGCGGATTCAGCCTCCGCGAGCTTGCGCACGGCCTCCGCCTTCGCGGCCTTGGCTTCCGCTTCCGCTTCCGCGGCCTTGAGCTTCTGCGAACCCGTGCTCAGGACCTGGTCGAAGACCGCGCCGATTTCATCCTCTTCCACGTCCGTGAAGAGGCCGCCCTCCGGCGGCGTGCCCAGCGTGGCGGGCAAGCCCGTGCCGGACGACTCCACGATGCGTGGCGCGTTCGCATCCGCGCTGCTCTTTGCCTCCGTTGACGCGGAGGCCTCCGCCCCGCCCTCCTTCGCCGCCGATGCTCCGGCGGGCCTCACCAGGATGGTGTGACCACACTTCTTGCAACGAAGCTTGACCCCCTTCGGGCCAACCTTGTCGTCGCTGATCATGTACTGCGCGCGGCAGCTGTCGCAGACGAAACGCATCGTTCCCGTAAGCCTCAGAAATGACGGGCGAAATCCCGTCTGAATCGTAGAAGTGCCCACCGGCGGAGATCAAGGACACCTGCCTTGAACGCCCGCCTGCTTTCAACGCGTGAACCCTCGCGGCGGTCTGAGGGCCCTACTTTCGCACCTGGACTTCGACGTGTGTGCCAACGGCCACACGCAGCTCATGCAGGTCCTCGGAGGTAGCGAACACCAGCAACTCCCGCAGCTTGGTGCGCGGGGCGACGCGGAAGGAGGACCCCGTCTCGCCCTGCACCATGCGGCGCACGGGCTCCAGTTCGCCCGCGGCGAAGAGGCCCGCGCGCGACGCGGTGAGCTCCGCGCCCTCCAGCCACGTGCGCACATCCTGCGGCGTCGCCGTGGGCAGGTAGGCCCTCGCGACCTTGGCCAGGGCGGCCCGGTCCGGCTCGCTCAGGCTCTTCTGGAGCAGCTGCCGCTCCACGTCCACCAGCCGCGGATCCACCGTGTAGCGCACGTTGCCCACCACCAGGCTGAGCGCCGCCTGCACCACGGCCTCCAGCCGCTCGGGCGCGACGCGCTGGCTGAACGCCAGCTCCGCGCGGGCCAGGGCCAGCGTCCGCCCCAGGAGGTAGTACACCTCCTTCTGTCCCTGCTCCGCGAAGTACTTGCCGCCCACACGCACGCACGCGGGATGCGTCTGGAGCAGATCCACATTCACGAGCGGCTCGGGGGCCGGTTCGTTGGAGCGCTTCGCCAGCCGCTCACGCGTGGCCACGAGGAAGGGCGAGTACAGCTCCACCGCCTCCATGCCGAAGAGCCGCGCGACGTAGCGGTAGTGGTTGACGTGGTACTCCTGCGCGGTCGCCACGTCGATGCGGTGGCGCTTCGGCACCAGCTGGTACTGCGGGAAGGGCACCGCGTACAGGTGGCCGGCCTTCTCGAAGAGCAGGCCCAGCAGTTCCGACAGCGGCCCGCGAACCTTCGGGTGGAAGAGCGCGGTCTGCCACAGCCGGTCCGTCAGCGGACGCTGCGCCAGTTCCTTCTTCTTCGCGTAGGGCCCCAGCTTGGTGAGGATCTCCTGCTCGTCCTCGCCCGCCTCGCCCAAGAGGCCCGACACCGCCTGAGCGGCGAGCCACGCGGCGTCGTAGTCCTTGCGCACCGCGGACAGCCGCACCAGGTTGCCCACCACCTTGCGCGGGTTCTCCGTGTTCGGCAGCGCGCGGCGCAGCGCCACGATGGCTTCTTCCTCGCGGCCCGGCATCTGGCCGGCGACGTCCGCGAAAAGCTCCTGGATGGACGCGTCGTCCGGCAGGCCCTTCGCCGCGACGCCGTAGGCGGCCACAGCGCCTTCCGGATGCTTGAGCACCTGGAGGTACAGGTCGCCCAGCGCGCGCCACAGCGTCATGCGCGCCGGGTGCGTGTCCGGCGTCTTGGGCAGACGCGCGAGCATGCGCGTGTAGTTCTCCTCCAGCACCTTCCACTGGCGCGCACCGCCGAGCATCGCTTCCAGCGCGCTGAAGGCCTCCACGAAGCGGTGGTCCAGGTCGAGCGCGGCGTTGAAGGCCTGCGTCGCGCCCTCCACGTCCTTCAGCTCGTCGCGGCGGATCTCGCCGAGCGCGAACCACACGCGCTTGGCCTTGTGCGGCTCCAAGGCGAGCGCGGGCAGCGCCAGCATGCGGCCCAGGATGTCCGCGGCCTTCTGGCCCTGACGCGTCTCGCGCAGCAACCGGTAGAGCGCGTCCATCACCTCCGGCGCGTCCGGCTGTGCCTTGAGGGCGCCGGTGAACGCGTCGATGGCCATGTACGGATCATGCAGCTCATCGCGCGCGATGCGGCCCAGCTCCAGGTACACCTTGACCTTGGCCTCGCCCTCCAGGCTGTTGACGAGTTCCTGGCGCAACTCCGCGGACTTCTCGTAGTTGCCCGCCTTGTCCATCAGCGTCACCAGCGCACGCAGCGTCTGCTCGTGCTGCGGGTCGATGGCGAGCGCCTTCTCGAAGTGGTTCTGCGCGCGGTCCGTCTGGCCCAGGGCGGCGTGCACGTCACCCAGCTGCCAGTAGACCTCCACGACCTCCAGGTCCGTCAGCTCCTCGCGGTGGTGGATGAGGATGGTCTGGAAGACCTTGAGCGCGTCCTCGTACCGCTTCGCCTGCACCAGCAGGTTGCCGTAGCCCTCGAGCGCGGGCAGGTACGTGGCGTCCAGGCCGTAGGCCTTCTCGTACGAGGACAGGGCCTTGTCGCGGCGGCCCAGCTTCTCCGTGACGTAGCCCAGCCGGTAGAGCTGGCGGCAGAGGTCCTGCGCGATGGCGGCGTCCTTCTCCGCCATGGCCTTCTCCGCCATCTTGCGCGTGACGATGTCCAGCATCCGCTCCGCGGACGTCCAGTCCTCACGCGCGATGTAGACGTCCGCCAGCGGGCGCGCCGCCTCCAGGCTGTCCGGGACGTGCTTGAGCGTCTCCTCCCAGTAGGGCGTGGCCGTCTCGCGGTCCTCACGCGTCTCCGCGTGGTAGCGCGCGACGTCCAACAGGGCGCGGCCCTTGGCGGCCGGATCATCCGTCTGCTGAGCTTCCTGCAGCAGCGTCTGCTCGTAGCCGCCCCAGTCCTTCTCCTGCTCCTGGATGCCCTTGAGGGCGCGGATGGTGGGCAGGTGCCCCGGCTCGATGGCGAGCGCCTGCTGGTACGCGGTCCGCGCGCTCGCCATGTCCGCGAGCATGTCCTCGTTGATCTTCCCCAGGCGGTGCCACAGCTCCACCGCCGCCGGGTCGCTCCCCACCACCTGCGCTTCCTTCTGCAGCATCTCCAGCGCGAAGGGCCAGTTGCCGCTGCGCTCGTAGAGCTTGCCCAGGGCGTGCAGCGCCGGACGGGAGTCGGGGTCCGTGGCGAGCGCCGCGTGGTAGCTGTTCACGGCGCGGTCCACCGCCTTGAGGTTCTGGTACTGGACGTTGCCGATCTCCACGTACAGCTCCGCCTGCTCCTGCGGGCTGGTGGCGAGCGCGAGTTGCCGCTCGTACGCGAGGATGAGGTCCTCCCACCGGGACTGCGCGCGGCGCAGCCGGATGAGCGACTTGATGGCCGACACGTTCTGCGGGTCGATGGAGAGCACGCCCTCCACGCACGCGTCGGCGTTGGCCGGGTTCTGGTACGTGTCCTCCCAGATGGTCGCGCTGCGGAAGAGGACGCGGACCTTCTCGCGGTAGTCCTGGGACAGCTCCAGCATCCGCTCGTAGATGGCGAGCAGGTCCGCCGGCTGATCCAACCGCGTGTGCAGCCGCTCCAGCGCCTCCAGCGCCTCGCGGTTGACGGGGTCGAACTCCAGCGCCATGCGGAACGCGGAGACCGCGGACTCGTCGTCCTTGAGGTCGCGCTCGTAGACGGTCGCCACCTCCACCTGGATGCGCGCACGCTCCTCATTGGACGCCGCGAGGTCGCGGGCCCTCAGCAGCGTGGTGGCCACGTCGCGGAACGCATTCCCGCGCCGGTAGAGCTTCGTGAGGACGCCGAGCGTCTCCAGGTCCGGCTCCAGCTCCAGCGCGCGCAACAGCGAGCTGGCCGCCTCGGTGGGGTCGTCCAGCGTCTCGTCCCAGACGCGGGCGATCTCCTTGAGGATGCCCTTGCGCGCCTCGATGGAGCCCGCCGCCTCCAGCTTCTGCTCCAGCGCGACGATGTACTCGCGGTCGCGGCCGCGCCGCTGGAACACCGCCGCCAGCCCGTCCAGCGCGGTGGCGTTGGTGGGGTCGAACTCGAGGATCTTCCGGAACGCGGCCTCCGCCGACTGCGGATCATCCAGCCGCGAGTCGTGGATGCGCGCGAGCGTGGCGTAGATGCGCTCCGCGAGCGGGCCGCGCGGCAGCTCGTCCGCGACCTCCTCGTAGACGGCCGCCAGCTCCTCGTGACTGCCCGTCTCGTCCGCGAGGCGCTCCACCTCTTCGCGCAGCGCGTCCTCGGCCGCGTCCAATTGCAGCGCGCGGCAGAGCGCCAGGAAGGCCACGTCCTTCTGGCCCAGACGCTCCTCCTGGACCCGGGCGATCTCCCGCAGCGCCGCCATCTTCTCCTCGTCGGTGACGAGGTGGGGCATGTAGCGGTCCATCACCGTGGCGTAGGCGCGCCAGTCGTTGTTCGTGCGGTACAGCGTGCACACGCGCTCGTAGGCGGTGCGGTTGGCGGGGTCCAGCTCCAGCACCTTCTCCAGCGCGCCGGCGGACAGCTCCGGCTTGCCGCCCTGCCCTTCCCACAGGTCCGCGACCGTGAAGTACGCGGCGATGGCCGGGTCGCGCTCTTCCGCCAGCAGGTGCACCTGGACCTTGAGCTCCAGGGCGCGCACGGCGTCGTTCCACGCGCGCAGCGACACGGACAGCGCATACACGCGCTCCAGGTCGGAGACGGAGTGCGGCTCCACCTCCAGCGCACGGCGGGCCGCGTCCAGCGACTCCTCGCGCCGGCCCATGCCCGCGAGCACTTCCGCCATCCGCAGGCGCAGCGCCTTCACACCGTCGCTGCTGTCCTGCAGCGGGATGAGGCGGCGCAGGATGCCCACCAGCTCCTCGCGCTGGCCCGTCTCGTCGTACAGCTCGCGCAGGGTGTCCAGCACGCCGCGGTGGCGTGCGTCGCGGTCCAGCGCCGCCTTGAAGAACGGCACCGCCGCATCCGGCTGCTTGAGCAGGCGGTACACCACGCGGCCCAACCGCTCGTTGAGGCGCACCACCTCGCGCGGATCCAGCGTGATGGCCAGGCGGCCCTCGAGCAGCTCCCGCAGGTCCTGCGGCCGGCCCGCGCGCTCGTACAGCGACTCGAGCGCGGAGAAGACCTGCTCGTTGCGCGGGTTCTTCGCCAGCAGCTCGCGGTACAGGTCGATGGAGCGGCCCAGGTCCGACAGCCCCTCGGCGGACACCTGCGCCATCTTGCCCAGGACGCGGTCCCGCTCGCTGCCGGAGACCTTGTCCGCCTGGAGCTTCAGGATGGCGTAGAGCTTCTCGGACGCGCCCGCGCCCTCGTAGATGCCTTCCAGGAGCCGCGCCGAGGCCATGTGCCCCGGCTCCAGCGCGAGGATGGCCTCGTAGGCGCTCGCGGCGCGGTCAGGGCTGTCCATCCGCTCCTGGTAGAGCTGTCCCAGGCGGAAGAGGAAGCCGATCTTGTCCGCCGGCTGGGTCGCGCCGGTGGCCAGCGCCTCCAGCACGCCCGCCAGCTCCGGCCACGCCTCCAGGTGCAGGTAGAGGCGGTCCAACGCGACGAGCGAGCTCTGCTGCACCGACGCGTGCAGCGTGCGCGCACGCTCGAAGTAGGACACCGCGCGATCCGGATCGCGCAGGCGCGTCTCCAGCACCTGGCCCAGCTTGAGGCACACCTGGGCCGCGTCGGCGGCCTCGGCGATGCGCGGCAGGGCTTCTTCGTAGAGCACCACCAGCTCGTCGTAGCTGCCCGCGACGTCGGTGGCGTTCTCCAGGCGGCGGCGGACCTCGCTGTCGTTCGGGTCCTCCTTGAAGCCGCGATAGAGCGCGAGGAAGGCCAGCTCGCTCTCGCCCTGCGTCTCGCGCAGCGTGGCCAGTTCTCCGAGCAGCTGCTTGCGCTCGACGGCGTCCGGCGACACGCCCACGCGCGTCTCGATCACCTGCGCCAGCCGCGTGACGTCACCGCTCGCGCGGAAGGCGCGCAGCAGCGTCTCCACCGCGAGCAGGTTCTGGGGCTCGCGCGCGACGATGGCTTCCATGCGGCCCACCGCGCCCGGGTGGTTGGGCTGCACGGACAGCACCTCGCCGTACAGCGACAGCGCGCCCGCCTTGTCCAGCAGCTTGGACTCGCGCACCGTCGCGAGGCGGAACTTCAGCTCCAGGCCCTCCTCCGGCGGCATCAGCGCGATGCGCCGCGCGAGGACGTCCGCGAGCTCCGGCCAGCGCTCCTGCTTCTGGCAGAGCGCATCCATCCGCGCGAGCGCGACCGCATCATCCGGCTGCAGCTCCAGCAACCGCCGGAACGTGGCCAGCGCGCCCAGCGGATCCTTGAGCTGCTCCTCCTGCAGCACGCCAATCTGGTGGAGCACCGCGGCGCGACGCGCCGGTTCCTCCGACAACGCGAGCTGACGGCGCAGCACCTCCAGCAGCTCCGAGGGACGGCCCTGTGAGGCCACCAGCCGCGCGGTGCCGTCCAGCGCCTCGTTGTCCGTGGGCTTGAGCTCCAGCACGCGCTTCCACGACTGGAGCGCTTCGGCCGGTTCACCCAGGTCCACCTGCATCCGGGCGAGCGCGCGGTACAGCTCCGCGCGGGCCGCGTCGCTGGCCTTGGGGGCCACCTCGCTCAGCACCGCGCACAGCTCCTCCGGTGCCTCCGCCTTGTCCACCAGCGAGACGCACAGCTCCAGCGAGCGCGGGTCCTCCGGCAGCTCGCGCAGCGCGCGCGTCGCGGAGAGGAACGCCATCTCCGCGTTCTCCAGCGCGCTGGCGTAGATCTCCGCGATGCGGCGCAGCAGCGCGGCCCGCTCCTGCGGCACGGCCTCCGCGGAGGCGCGCGACTCCAGCATCTCCACCTGCTTCAGGTGGTTGCCCACCGACGCGAAGATGGGCTCCAGGGCGCTCGCCGCCGCGCCGCGCAGCGGGCTCTCCGAACGCGCCAGCTCCTCCAGCGCGCCCACCGCACCCGGGTGGCCAGCGCGCCGCGCGAGCACCAACTTGTACAGCTCCAGCGCGCCGCGCGGATCATCCAGGCGCGACACCTTCAGCCGGCCCAAACGCACACGCAGGTCGGACGCCTCTTCCTGCGCGTCGCGTGCGTCCGCCATCTGGATTTCACGCTCGACATGCTGCGCGAGCTCCGCCCAGCGCTCCATGTCCGCGAGCACACGGCCCAGGAGCTTCAGCGCGTTGGCGTTCTCTGGACGGCGCTCCAGCACTTCGCGGTACGCCTGCGCCGCCAGTGACTTGTCCGCCAGCGTCTCCTCGGCCAGGTGCGCCAGCTCGAAGAGCAGGTTGATCTGCGAGGACGAACTCGTCTCCGCGGCCACCTGCCGGCGCATGACGAGCGCCAGCTCCCGGTGCGCGCCCGTGCGGCGATGCACGCGGGCGATGGCCTCCAGCACCGGCTTGTTCATCGGGTCGCGCCGGCTCACCTGCTCCAGCGCGCGCACTGCCAGGTCATAGCGCTTCAGGCGGTTGTCGTAGATGGCCGCCAGACGCCGCCACAGGTCGCCCGCCAGGGGCTCCGCGGGGTCGCGCTCCAGCTGATCCTCGTAGGCCGCCGCCACCTCCTCGAAGGAGCCCGAGTCCGCCGCGAGCCGCTCCAACTCATCGCGCACGCCGGCTTCGGAGGGCAGCTCGTTGAACGCGCGCAGGCGCGCGACAAAGGCCAGGGACGTCTGGCCCAGGCCCTCGCGCAGGATGGCGATCTCCTGCAGCCGCTCCAGGCGCTGCTCCGGCGGAACGCCCGGGAGCAACACCTCCAGCACATCCACCAGCTTCCGCGTGTCGTTGAGGCCGCGGTAGACGGGCTCCAACAGCCGCGCCGCCTCCAGGCGGGGCCCGTCGTGCGCGAGCAGGCGCTCCAGGCCCGCCACCACCTGGCCATCGCCCGGCGACAGTTCCAGCAGCCGGCGGTACACCGGCAGCGCTTCCGTCGGGCCGACTTCCTTCTCCAGCAGCTGTGCGCGGCGCAGCAGGTACGCGCGGCGCCCGGGCTCGTCCGGCGCGAGCTCCGCGAGCTGATCCAGCACGTCCGCCTGCTCCACGAAGTGGCGCGTCTTCGCGTACAGCTTGTCGAGCGCCAACAGCCCTTCGGGCACCTTGCGGAGCGCCAGCGCGGAGCGCAGCACCTCGATGGCCTTCGCGTCCTCGCCCGCGCTCGCGTAGGCCTCGCCGGCCTTGAGCAGCAGCCCCAGCCGCGTCTCCGGGTCGGTGGCGAGCTGCGCCTGACGCGCGTAGACCTCCGACAGGCTCTTGGCGTTCTGGCCCTTCTCGTAGAGCCGGGACAGCGCCTCCAGCGCCTGACGGTCCTGCGGCGCGTCCGCCAGCAGGTTCTTCCAGAGGCGCGTGGCCTCCTCGGGCTGATCCAGGCCCTCGCGCAGCTCCGCCGCACGGCGCAGCAGGTCCAGCATCACCGGATCGCCGGTGGTGAGGTCCACCGCGGCGCTCTCGTAGATCTCCGCCAGCACCTCGTGGCTGCCCGTCTCGCGCGCCAGCCGCTCCAGGTCCGGACGCACGCCTTCGCGGTCCAGGCCATTGGCGAACGCCTTCACCGACGCCATGAACGCGAGCGACGGCTGCTGCATGTCGCGCTCGTAGATGCGGCGGATCTCCCCGGCGAGGATGATCTTCTCCACCGTGAGCGCGGACTCCATCCGCGTCTCGCGCAGCGCCACGCGGCGGGCATGGTCGCCCACCTGCGAGAGCACCTTGTCCAGCACCTCCAGCGCCGCGCCGCTCGTGGGCACCGCCGCCTTCACCCAGGCTTCCAGCGCGGCCCTCGCGCCAGGGTGGCCGGGGTCCTCGGTGAGGATGCGCTTGTAGAGGCCGAGCGCCGCGTTGGCGTCATCCAGCACCGTGCGCAGCAGCTCCGCCAGGCGGAAGGACACCTCACGCCCCTGCGGGCTCTGGCCCTCCTGGTTGCGCCGCAGCGCGAGCGTCCACGCCAGGTCCTTGGGACGGTTCAGGTCCGTGTAGAGGCGGTCCAACGCGGTGGCGGCCTCTCGCTGCGCCGGGTCGCGCTCCGCGATGGCGCGCCACGCGGACGCCGCGCTCTCCTTGTCGGTGAGCTTCGCCTCGTGCAGCAGCGCGGCCTCGCGAAGGCACACGAGCTGATCCGCGGGCTCCTGGATGGCGGCCGCCAGCTTCTCCAGCACCTCCGCCAGCGCCGCCCACTCCTCGCCCGCGCGGTGCAACCGCTGCAGCGCCCGCAGGCTGTCGAGGTTGCCCGGCTCCAGCTCCAGGAGCGCGCGCAGGGCCTTCACCGCCCCGGCACGGTCGTCGAGCTTCTTCTCCTGGACCTCCGCCAGCTCACGCAGCAGCGCCGCGCGCGCAGGGCCGACGTCGCCCTCCTCCGTCAGCTCGGAGAGGATCTCCGCGAAGCTGTCGAGCGAGTCCGCGTCCTCCGCGGCCTGGCGCGCGGCGGCCCGGAGGCCTCCGTCCGCCGGGGCCAGACGCATCGCCCGCGCGAGCGACGCGAACGCCAGCTCCGGCTGCCGCAGGTGCGCCAGGTGCACCTGGGCCGCGTGACGCAGCGCCTGCACCCGGCCGGCGTCATCGCGAGCCACTTCCGCGAGCACGTCCAGCGTGGCCACCAGCTTGCGGTGTTCCTTCGTGCGCTCGTACGCGGGGATCAGCGCGCGCGCCGCCGCCTCGCGCGACGGGCCCGAGGCCAGCATCGCCTCCAGCGCCGACAGCGCGTCCGGATCCGACGGGCGCTGCCGCAGGAGGTCTCCGTAGCTCTGCACCGCCTCCGCGCTGCCGTCCTGGGAACCCTGAAGCAACTGCGCGCGGCGCAGCTTCAGCCGCGACACATGGTCCGCGTCACCGGCCGTCTCCGCCAGGCCAATCATCCGCGCCAGGGTGTCCCCCAGCTCGCGCTGCATGCCGGCCTTTTCGTAGAGCTCCGCCAGGCGCGGCAGGTGCCGGCCTTCCTCGCCGCCATGCGTGATGGCGGCCTGGAGCGCTTCGGCGGCCTGCTGCGGGCGGCCCAGCTCCACGTTCAGGTCCACGAGCCGCAGGAGCAGCTCCAACCGCTCCGGCCCACGCGTGGCGTGGATGCGCTTGCGCAGCAGCGTCTCCGCGTCCGCGGAACGTCCCGCGCGCCCGTACAGCCGCACCAGGCGCTGGAGCACCTGCGGCGACTCGGGCGAGCGCGACAGCGCGGCCTCCAGCGCCGTGATGGCCTCCGCCGCCATCCCGCCCTCTTCCGCCAGCACCGAAGCCTCGGAGAGCAGCTGCACGGCGAGGATGGGGTCCTCGGACTCCGTGGCGAGCGTGCGCAGCACGCGGCCCAGCTCCGCGTGCGCGGACAGGTCTCGCGCCAGGCGCGCCGTCTCCGCGCGTCCCGCTTCGTCCTTCGGCTCCTCGCGCACCATGCGCAGCCGCGTGTCGAAGGCGGCGCGGCTGTCCGCGAGCTGCTTCTCGTGGATGCTGGCCAGCACCGTCAGCAACCGCTTGCGCGTGGGCGCGTCCGTCGTGGAGTCCAGCTGCTGCTGGAGCGCCGCCACCTGCCGCTGGTGATCACCCGTGCGGCCGTAGTGGTTCGCCAGGGCCTCCGTCAGCGCGACCGTGCGCACGCCTCCGGCCGCCAGCCGCTCCAGGCCGCCCACCACCACGCCCGTGGACACGTTCTCCGCCAGCAGCGCGAGGAACAGGTCCGCCGCGTCCTCCTGACGGTTCAGCCGCTCCGCGTACAGCTTCGCCTGCCGCGCGGTCCACTCGTTGCGCTCGAGCTGCGTCTCGGAGAGCGTCGCCAGCTTGCCCGCCAGCGTCGCCGCCTCGTCGAACTTCGACAGCGCCACGCACAACGCCTGGAGGCGCTGCACCGCCTGGGTGTCCTCGGGTGCCATCTGCACCCACTGACGCACGTACGGCTCCAGCTCCACGGGCGAGGCACCGGCCGCCTCGCGCCTGGCGATGTCCGTCTCCAGCCGCGTCTTCGGATCATCCGCCAGCGCCGCGGCCGACTGCAGCGACTTCACCGCCTCGCTCGCCACGGAGTCGCCCGGCACGCGCGAGAGCACCTCGCGCCACGCCGCCTCCGCCCGCACGGGGTCCGCCAACGGCCCCTGGAGCAGCTGCGCCAGGTGCCGCCACAGCGCCACCGCCACGGCCGGAGGCGTCGCCCCCTGCGCCGCGCGCAACAGCGCGTGCGCCAGCGCCGGCTGCGCGTTGGCCTTCTCCGCGTGCTCCACCACCGTGTTGAGCAGCAGGGGCCGTCCCGGCTCCAGCTCCAGCGCGCGCGCCAGGACCTCGAAGGCGCCGCGCTCGTTCTCCTGCTCCTCGAACATCAGCGCCAGCGCTTCACAGAACGCCACGCGCTCCGCGAGCGGACGCGGGGCGAGCATGGCCAGCTCCAGGAGCGGCAGCACCTCGTCCAGCTTCTCGTCCTCCGCCAGCAGGCGCGACAGCTGGAAGGCCGCGAGCGCGTTGGTGGGCTCCAGCTTGAGCGCCGCCTCCAGGTGCACGCGCGCCGCGTCCGCGTCCTTCAGCTGCTGCATGCACAGGTCCGCCAGGCGCAGGCGCAGGCTGGCCTGCTGCGCGCGGTCCTTCACCGTGCCCAGGTAGCGCTCCAGCGTGGCCACCGTGTCCGCGTAGCGCTCCTGGCCCAGCATCAGCT
Source organism: Corallococcus carmarthensis (assembly GCF_003611695.1). GTDB lineage: Bacteria > Myxococcota > Myxococcia > Myxococcales > Myxococcaceae > Corallococcus > Corallococcus carmarthensis. The sequence goes on from NZ_RAWE01000130.1 coordinate 23,753, forward strand.
CCGCGGCCAGGCTGGCCGCGTCCGCGCGCGACGCATCCGCCGCCACGGCCTTTTCGAAAGCAGCCAGCGCGCCGGCCGCGTCGTTCATCCGCCCCAGCTTGAGCGTGCCCACGCGCAGCCACAGGTCCACCTGCGCCGTGCGGTCGCGCGCCTCGCCCGCCATCGCCTCCAGCTGCGCGAGCGCCGGACCGTAATCACCCGCGCGCCCCGCCATCCGCTCGATGAGCGTGAGCGCTTCCGGCATGCCCGGCCACAGGAGGAAGCAGCGGTCCAACGCCTCCTTCACCTTGGCGGCGGAGCCCGGGTCGTACCAGGCGAACAGCTTCGCCACGAGCAGCGACAGGCGCGCGGCGCTCTTGCGGTCGCGCTCCTCCAGCGACATGCCGCGCAGCATGCGCACCTTGTCGCGCCACACCTGCTCGAAGCGCTGCATCGAGCGAGCGGCCTTGTCCGCACGCGCGTTCTGGGGATCCAGCTCGCGCGCCACGTCCAGCACCTGCTGCGCCAGCGCGTGCTCGGTGGGGTCGTCCACCAGCCGCTCCGCGAGCGCGGCGTACTCCTCCGCCATGCCCGCGTCGCCCAGCGCGGCGCGCTCACGCTGCAGGGCTTCGAACGCCGGCTGGAAGCGCTCCTCGGACAGGAGCAACTGGCGCACGCGCCGGAACGTCGTGCGGTCCGGCTTCACCCGCGCGGCGCGCTGCAGGCACAGCACCGCGCGATCACGCCGGAAGAGCTTCTGCTCGTACAGGTCCGCGGCCTTCAGGTAGTGGCCCGCGCTCTCCTCGCCCTGCGTCGCGGCGCCCAGCCGCTCCAGCACATCCACCAACGACGACGAATCCTGGCGGATCTCATGCAGTCGCTTGAGACCGCGCAGCGCGGGCATCGGGTCCTTGGACACCAGCAGCGCACGCTTGAGCAGATCCTCGGCGCGCGGCGCGTTGCGCTGACGCTCGTGGGCCAGCTCCGCCGCGCGGCACAGCAGGCGCGCCGCCTCTTCCGTCGGAACGTCCCGCGAGCGCCCCTCGTACAGGCGGATCAGCTCCTCGACCCGGCCCGTCTTCTCCAGGGCCGCTTCGGTTTCAACGAAGGAGCGGTCATCGGTCACACGCAGCGTGGGACGCGCAGGGGTGGAAGGCTGTTCCATGATGCTCGTTGGCCAAAGGGGGAATGAAACGAGGGCGCCAGCGGCCGGAGTGTACCGGCCGCGGGCGCCCCCGGGCAATCATGCAAAACCCGTCAACCGGCGGGAATTATTGGCTTTCTTGCTCGCCAGCCGAGGAAGCATTTTCCGTCGGCGACGCCGCGGAATCAGCGTCGTCACCGGCGTCCGCCTTGCTGTCCGCGGGGGGCGTCGCGGGGGCCTCGGGGAGGGCCTTCGCGCGCTCCACGCCAGCGCTGTCGTTCAGCTGCGTGTACAGGGCAATGGCCTTGTCACGCTGCTGCAGTTCCTCCGCGAGCTGCGCGGCGCGGGGCAGGTGCTCCCCACCGAGCTTCTCGTAGAGGGGCAGCGCCTTGTCCTTGCGGCCCGCCTGCGTCCACGTCTCCGCGGCGGCGGCCGTGTCACCCAGCAGCTCCAGCCACCGGGCGCGGCCGGCGGGCTTCTGCTCCTGTTCGGCGCGGGCCAGCTCGCGCTGCGCGAGCTCCTTGGCCTCGTCCTCCAGGGTGAGGCGCTGCATGAAGTGGAACGCCTTCGGGGGAGGCAGGGGGCTCAGCACCTCCACCGCCTCGCGCCGCTGGCCCACGGCCACCAGCAGGGTCGCCGCGCCCAGACGGTCGCCGCGCTCCACCAGGGCCTTCACCTCCATGCCCCGGATGCGGTTGGCGCTGGCCAGGTCCCGGGCGCGCTCGTACGCCTTGCGCGCCAGGGTCAGCTTGTTCGCGCGCTCGTACGCGAGGGCCGCCTGGTCGAACTGCCGCGCGCGCTCGTACAGGCGGGCGACGTTCTCGAAGTCGGCCTTGGCGACGTAGTGCTCCATGAGCAGCTCGTACGCGCCGGCCTTCTCCAGCGTGGGGCCGATCTGATCCGCGGGCAGCGTGCCCACGAGGCGGCGGGCCGCGTCGTTGTCCTGGCCGGACAGCGCCGTGCGCAGCGCGCTCTTCAGGTCACCGCCCGCCTCGAACAGGCGGGTGGCGTCCGCGAAGCCGTTGTTGCGCTCGTGCAGGCGCGCCGCGTCGCGCGTGCGGCCCATGGCTTCCAGCTGGGTCGCCTGCTCCTTCCAGTCGCCCGTCAGCTCCGGCATCGGCGCGCGCTCGGGGCGCTCACCGCGCGGAGGACGCTCGGCGCGCTCGGGCCGCTCGGCCCGGGGAGGACGCTCGCGCCGCTCACCGGCCGCGCCACGCTCCGGACGCTCGCCACGGGGAGGACGCTCACCGCGCTCGCCCCGCTCCCGGCGCTCGCCAGGACCGCCGCGCTCCGGACGCTCGGAACGCTCGCGGCGCTCCTCGCGGGCAGGAGCCTCGGGCTCCGGCGCCGGCTCGCGGCCGCTCAGCGCGAAGGCCGCCTGGGAACGGTCCGCGTCGCCCGCGGCACGCCAGACACGGCCCACCAGCGCCATCACGTCCACCCAGGCGCCGTGCTTCTCCTTGGCGGGATCCACGGCCGGAGCCGCGGGAGCCGCCTCGGCGGGCGTGCCCCCTTCGGCCGGCGTGGCACCCTCGGCCGCGCCTTCCGCGGCCGGAGCCTCGGAGGGAGCGGCTTCAGTGGAGGCGGCGGCTTCCGGCGCCGCGCCTTCCGCGCCCGCTTCCGGCAGGGCCGGCTTCGGCTGACGCTGCACGCGCAGGAGCGTGGTGATGAGACGGCCACGCGTGTTGAGGTCCAGGTCGTCCAGCGACTTGAGGTGCATGGGCCGCAGCGAGCGGACGATGGCCTCCAGCGGACCCTTCTCCGCGGCGAAGTCGCTCTTGGAGAGTGCCTTCTCCAGGACGCTCAGCTCGGCGATGACGCGCTGGCCAGGCCCCACCGGGCCCGCGTCGCGATCACGGCCACGGCCTTCACCCCGGCCGCGCCCTTCACCCCGGCCACCGCCAGGACCACCAGGACCGCCACGACCGCCGAAGCCTCCCGGTCCGTCACGACGGGGCCCCTGGCCCGGCGCGCCCCCGTTCGGACCGCGTCCACCCGGACGCGATCCACCGCTTCCATTCTCCTGAGCCACGTGAATCTCCCGCTAGAACGCGTAGCGAATGTTGGGCGCCACCGCGAACCCGAAGGCGCCCTTGGAGGCGAGGTAGTTCCCCACGACCTCCAGCCCCACCGAGAAGTGGCGCAGCCGCGTGTAGTACTCCACTCCGGGCCCGGCAAACACAAGAATGTCGGAATCCGGGAGGAGCTTCTTGGGAGAGAACATCGCGTAGCCCACGCCGGCGCGGGCGTAGATCCAGGTGCGCTTGACCTCCTGGCTGTCGGCGAAGCCCACCAGGCGGGCGCGCAGCACGGCGCCGGGCACCAGCATGGTGAAGTCGCCGGACGCGGCGCCCTGCGAGTAGCCGACGTATTCCGTGCCCGCGCGGTTGGCGGAGCCCATGAAGAAGACGCCCAGCGACAGGCGCTCGCCCAGGTCCACGCCCAGCTCCACCTGGGCCATCTGGCCAGAGGAGAAGGGCCGCGGGCCGGAGTCCGCGGGCGGGTTGGTGATCCACGACGGACCGCCATACACGCCGAAGTACACACCGCGCTCGACCTCGTCGAAGGTCACCGCGGGCCGGTCCTGCATCGCGTTGGAACCGGCGCTGGGGGTGTCCTGGGCGCCCGCCATCGCGGGAAGAAGAAGGGCGGCGCTCAGGGCAAGAGGAGCAAGGACTTTCTGCATGGAAGGCGGCCTGGTGGGGGGCAGGACTCCCGCGG
>NZ_RAWE01000131.1 GCF_003611695.1 Corallococcus carmarthensis
GCGGAGGGGAGGCCACGTCGGGCGGGGGGACGGGGATGCGTGCGGCGACGGGCTCGGCGACGGGCGCGGGCGGAGCGGCCTTGCGCGAGCGGACCACCAGGTACGCCCCGGCGTTCACGGCCACGGTGCCCAGCAGGATGACGGCGACCCAGGTCTTCTGATTCTTCACGTTCGATGTCCCACTTCCCACGACGACACGATGCGACCGCCCTTCACGCGATGAACAGCCAGAACACCACGCTGCCCACCAACGCCGCGCCCGCCGCGGCGGCCAGCCCCCAGGGGAATGCTCCGGACGCCGCCACCTGTTCCGGCGACGGGATGACGCCCGTGGTGGAGCCCGTCCCGGTGCTCCGGGGCAGCACGCCGGTGGGCACCAGCGCGCTCAACTCCTGGACGTTCACCCCGTGCTCCGGCATCGCGACGGGCGGCGGGCTGGAGATGCCGGACGCGCCCACCACGCTGGAGGAGCCCGGCATGGACCCCGGCACCGCCACCGCCGTGGACACCCGGCCGGAGGTATCCGGAGGAAAGAGCGTGGCCATCAGCGTCGCCAGCTCCCGGCCCCCGGACGTCCAGTGCTGCGCCGCGCGGTAGCGCTCCAGGTCGTCGTGCAGCTCGCGCGCCGTCTGGTGACGCTGGGCGGGGTCCTTCGAGAGCAGCTTGAGCAAGATGCGCTCCAGCTCCGGCGGGAAGCCCGGCGCCACCTGCGACGGCGGCGGCACGTCTCCCTGGGACGCGGCCACGATGGTGGCCTCCATCGTCTCGCGCTTGAACAGCCGGCGCCCGGTGGACAGCTCGTAGAGGACGATGCCCAGCGAGTACAGGTCCGAGCGGTGGTCCAGCTCCCGGTTGGTGATCTGCTCCGGGGACATGTACGCGTACTTGCCCTTCACCACCCCGGCCACCGTGCGCTCCAGGTTCACGGAGCTCTTCACGATGCCGAAGTCCGCCAGCTTCACGATGCCGTCGCGCGACACCAGCACGTTGCCCGGCGTGATGTCCCGGTGCACCAGCTTCAACGGCGTCCCGTCCGACAGCGTCTTCGCGTGCGCGTACGTGAGCGCGTCCGACATCGCGATGCCCACGTCCACCGTCACCCGCGCGCCCAGCGGGATGCCCGCCGCCGCCGCGTGCCGCATGATGCGGTCCAGCGACTGGCCCTGGATCCACTCCATCGCCAGGTAGTACTGGCCTTCGATCTTCCCGAAGTCGAACACCTGCACGATGTTCGGGTGGGTGAGGAGCGCCGCCACCTTCGCCTCGTCCGCGAACATCCGCGCGAAGGGCTCCAGGTTCGCGTACTCCGGAAGGATGCGCTTGATGACGCACGGCTTGGAGAAGCCGTCCGGCCCGTCGAGCGTCGCAAGGAAGATGTGCGCCATGCCGCCCGTGGCCAGTCGCTGCACCATGCGGTACTTCCCGAAGAGGATGTCCACCCCGGGTGCGGCCGGCGAAGGCGTCACGGTATCAACCCTGTCCAAATTGTACTCCCAGGACGGAACTCGTAATTCCGGGAAGATACCGATGACGAGACCTCCCCACAAGTTTCGCACACCGTGTCAACAGGTTTTACGGTGAATACACCTTAACAACGTGACGGATGGGGCCCTGGGAGGTGTCCCGGCATATCCTCCTGGTCCTCACGCGCATGGCGACCCCCTCTTCTGACGCCCCGTCCCCGCTGGCCGCTCCCCGTCCCCTGTCCGCCCAGGACGTCCGCACCCTGGGGCTGGCGGCGCTGGGGGGCGCGCTGGAGTTCTATGACTTCATCATCTTCGTGTTCTTCACGTCGGTGATGGGGCGGCTGTTCTTCCCCCCGGAGACGGCGGACTGGCTGCGGCAGCTGCAGACGTTCGGGCTGTTCGCGGCGGGCTACCTGGCGCGGCCGCTGGGCGGCATCGTGATGGCGCACTTCGGGGACCGGACCGGGCGCAAGCGGATGTTCACGTTGAGCGTCTTCCTGATGTCGGTGCCCACGCTGTGCATGGGCCTGCTGCCCACGTACGCCACCGCGGGGTACACGGCGCCGCTGCTCCTGCTCACGCTGCGGCTGTTGCAGGGCGCGGCGGTGGGCGGTGAGGTGCCGGGCGCGTGGGTGTTCGTCTCCGAGCACGTGCCGGAGCGCCGCGTGGGCCTGGCGTGCGGGACGCTCACCTCCGGGCTCACGCTGGGCATCCTCCTGGGCTCGCTGGTGGCCACCGCGGTCAACACCGTGTTCACGCCGGAGCAGGTGATGGCGTACGGCTGGCGCGTGCCCTTCGTCGTAGGCGGCGTGTTCGGCTTCTTCGCCGTGTTCCTGCGCCGCTGGCTCCAGGAGACGCCCGTCTTCGAGGAGATGCGCCAGAAGAAGGCGCTGGTGAAGGAGCTGCCGCTCAAGGCCGCGCTCCAGGGCCACGCGCCCGCCGTCATCGTCTCCATGCTCTTCACCTGGGTGCTCACCGCGGGCATCGTGGTGATCATCCTGATGACGCCCACGCTGATGCAGCAGTTGCACGGCATTGCTCCCGCGCGGGCGCTGGCGGCCAACAGCGTGGCCACGCTCACGCTCACCGTGGGCTGCGTCTGCTACGGGCTGCTCGCGGACCGGCTGGGGGCGACGCGGGCCATGGCCATCGGTTCGGGCGTGCTGCTCGTGGCCGCGCAGCTGTTCTACCGGGGCGTGGCGAGCGCACCGGAGCACCTGGTGCCGCTCTACGCGGGCGTGGGGTTCTGCGTGGGCGTCGCCGGCGTGGTGCCCGCCGTGATGGTGCAGGCCTTCCCGGCGGCGGTGCGCTTCTCCGGCATCTCCTTCTCCTACAACGTGGCGTACGCGCTGTTCGGCGGCCTCACGCCGCTCGCCGTCACGCTGGCGCTGAAGGAGAGCCCGCTCGCGCCCGCGTATTACGTCTCCGCCGTCTGCGCCGTGGGATTCCTGGTGGCCCTGCTGCTCTTCCGGGGTTTCAGCGCCCGCGCCAGCGAACCGGCGCCGCCTCCCACGCCCTCGCGCTGACGCCCGCCCGCCCGCTCCACGGCCGAGGTGTTGACCGGTTGGCGATGCGCCAGTTGCCCAGGTGCGTCGCGATGGCCCTGCTCCGAGGCGTCGGTTATGCCCCGAACAAAGCGCAGGGCGCTTCGGGCATGCCCTGATCCCCGTGTGCATTGTGTCCCGGCGCATGCTTCCGAACGGCGGAAGCCCGCGCGTTGGCCCTCGCCGTCCGACGGACCCAGGAATGCCCAGCAGCGAGACCGCCCTCTTCCAGAGCGGCATCCCCAGCTTCGATGTCCTCCTGGGAGGAGGCATCCCCCTCCGCCAGTCCTTCATCGTCACCGGTACGCCCGGCTCCGGGAAGACGGTGCTGTGCAGCCAGGTGGCCTTCCAGGCCGCGGCGCGCGGCGTCCCCGTGGTGGTGGCCACCGTCACCTCGGAGCCCCACGACAAGCTGATGGGGGCCCTGTCCGCCTTCTCCTTCTTCAAGCCGGAGGTGCTGGGCGAGAAGCTCTTCGTCATCAGCGCCTACTCCGCGCTCAAGCGGGGCCCGAAGGAGGCGCGGGACCTGCTCCTGCAGACGGTGCGCGAGCGCGGCGCGGCGATGCTCTTCATCGACGGGCTGCGCTCCATCCGGGACCTCTGGCAGGACGAGGCGCGGCTGCGCGAGTTCCTCTACGAGCTGGGCATTGGCCTGGCCGCCAGCAACTGCATTGGCCTGTTCACCACGGAGTACACGCTGGAGCGGCTGATGGCGCTGCCAGAGGCCACCACGGTGGACGGCATCGTGTCGCTGTCCGTCCAGACGAACGGCTCGCGCCGGGTGCGCCGGGTGGAGGTGGTGAAGCTGCGCGGCCGGCCCCACCTCACGGGCGAGCACACCATGCTCATCCACGAGGAAGGCGTGGAGTTCATCCCGCGCCTGGAGGCCACCCCGGTGGACTTCCAGGACGAGCCCCCCACGCTGAAGCGCAAGGGCTTCGGGTTGCCGGAGCTGGATGCGCTGATGCAAGGAGGCCTTCCGGAGCTCAGCACCACGATGCTCGCGGGCAGCATGGGCATAGGAAAGACGATCCTGGCCATGCACTTCGCCGCGGACGCCGCGCGCCAGGGGGAGAAGACGCTCTTCGTCTCCTTCTTCGACGCGCCCGCCATGCTCGCGGCGCGCGCCCGGCGCGTGGGGCTGGACGTGGGCCCCCTGCTGCGCGAGTCACGGCTGATGTTCCACTACGTGCCACCCATGGAGGCCGAGGCGGACGTGCTCGTGCGGGACATCCTGCGCAAGGTGGACGCGCTCGGCGTCCAGCGGCTGGTGCTGGATGGGCTCACGGACCTGGAGCTGGCCGTCCTCGACCCCGGGCGGCGGCGAATGTTCATGGCCTCGCTCGCGGTGCGGCTGCGAGCCCGGGGGATCACCTCCCTGTTCACCCGGGAGGTGCCGAAGATCGTCGGCACCGAGCTGGACTTCAACGACGCGCCGGTCGCCATCCTGGGAGAGAACCTCCTGCTCCTGCGCTACGTGGAGCTGCACGGCCAGATGCACCGCATCATGTCCGTGCTCAAGATGAGGGACAGTGAGTACGTCACCGACCTGCGCGAGTTCGTCATCAAGGACACCGGCGTGAAGGTGCTCGCGCCCATGCGCTCCGCCACGGGACTGCTGACGGGTCAGGCCCGCCCGCTGGGCACCACCATTGGAGGGCTGGGTGAATGAGCCTGGTCCTCATCGCGGAGGATGAAGAGGCGCTCCTGGAGGTCTTCTCCGAAGTGGTGGAGGACCTGGGCCACCGCGTGATCCGCGCGCACAACGGCGAGGAAGCGCTGCTGCTGGCGCGCACGGAGACGCCGGACCTGGTGGTCAGCGACCACATGATGCCCCGGCGGACCGGCATGCAGCTCTTGCACGCCATGCGCTCCGAGCCCACCCTGTCCGACGTCCCCTTCCTGCTCTTGAGCGCGGCGCGTCCCCAGGGGCGTGAAGCGGCCCAGACCTTCCTCGCGAAGCCGGTGGACCTGACCACCTTCGAGCAGGCCGTGAACAGCGCGCTCCAGTACCGCGCGGCGACCCGCACGGACGCCGCCCTGGCCGCGCGCGAGCCAGCCAGCTCGGTGAGCCTGGCGCGCGAGGAGATGCTCAACTGGGTGGCGCACGAGCTGAAGACGCCGCTGAGCTCCGCGCGGCTCAACACGCAGCTGCTCTTGCGCAAGGTGCAGAAGCGCGGCATCGAAGACGAGCGCCGCTCCGCGGAGGCCGTCCTGCGCCAGTTGGACCGGATGAACGGACTGGTGACGTCCATCCTGGACGCCTCCCGGCTGGCGGATGGGAAGCTGGAGCTGAAGCTTCAGCCCACGGCGCTGACAACGTTCCTGGAGGAACTCGTCCAGGAGTGGCGCGACCTGCAACCGGACATGGACTTCTCCCTCCACACCGGAGAGCCGGTGGAGCCCCTCATGCTGGACGCGGAGCGGCTGCGCCAGGTGCTCAACAACCTGCTGTCCAACGCGGTGAAGTACAGCGGCACGTCGCACCACATCGAAATGGGCGTGACGCTCAACCCGGGCCTCGTCCTCATCCACGTGCGCGACTGGGGCGTGGGCATCCCCGCCAGCGCCCTGCCCCACGTCTTCGACCGCTTCCAGCGCGCGGACGAGGACCGCGGGCGCGGCCACGGCCTGGGCCTCTTCATCGCCGCCGCGCTCGCGAAGCTGCATGGCGGCTCGCTCTCCGCCCGCTCCAACCTGGGCGAGGGCTCCACCTTCACCCTCCGCCTGCCCCGGCGGAACTGAAGCAGCACTGCACGTTTCCGCCGCAATTCCATCCAAACCGCCCAGCATCGAAGTCCATGAACACCCGGCGCTCTCGGTGAATTAGAAAGCGAGTGTGTCCACGCCCCGCCCGCCCCGCCTGTCCTCGCTGCGCGCGTTGAAGCACCGCGACTTCGCCTTCCTGTGGGGAGGCGCGGCGCTGTCCAACATCGGCACGTGGATGGAGGTGCTGGCGCTGGGCGTGTACGTGACGAAGGTCACGGGCCGGGCGGAGTGGACGGGCGGCGTGGCGGCGCTGACGTGGCTGCCGTCCATCCTGCTGTCGCCGCTGGGAGGCGCGCTGGGGGACCGGTTCGACCGGCGGCGCGCGGTGGCGCTGGGGGCGCTGGTGCAGATGGTGCTCGCGGGGGCGCTGGCGGCGCTGGCCTTCACGGGCGGGCTGACCGTGCGGTGGGTGGCGGTCATCTCGTTCCTCAATGGCTGCGCGGTGACGCTGTTCATGCCCGCGTTCTCCGCGCTCATCGCCGTATCGGTGCCGAAGGAGGACCTGCACAGCGCGCTCAGCCTCAACTCCGCGCAGGCGAACCTGGGGCGCATCTGCGGCCCGGCGCTGGCGGCGTTGCTCATCGCGCACGCGGACATCGGCTGGGTGCTGCTGCTCAACACGCTGTCGTTTGGCGCGGTGATGCTGGCGCTCCTGGGCGTGCGCGGGGCTCCGGCCACCGCGAAGCCCGCTTCGCCCGAGGGCCTGTGGGCGGGCATCGCGCGTGGCTTCCAGGTGGCGCGTGCGGACGAGGCGCTGCTCATGGCCATGGGCGGGACGCTGGCCATCGCCATCTGCATCGCCCCGTTCACGGCGTTGGCGCCGGTGATGGCCATCCGGGTGTTCGGTCAGGACGCGGGGGCCACGTCGATGCTGGTGACGGCGCAGGGCACGGGCGCGCTCCTGGCGGCGCTCTCCGCGGGCACGCTGGCGGACCGGATGGGACGGGGGCGGCTTTTGGAGGTGAGCCTGTTGCTCATCGGTCCGGTGGCGGCGGCGTACTGGTGGTCTCCGTCGCTGGGCGTCGCCACGGGGGCGGTGCTGCTGCTGGGGGCGCTGTACATGCTGACGCTCACGGGGCTGGCCACGCTGTGCCAGGCGCGCGTGTCCGGGGAGCTCCAGGCGCGCATCGCCAGCCTCAACTCCATGCTGCTGTTCGTCGGCTTCACGGTGGGCGTGTGGTCGCAGGGCGCGCTCGCGGACCGGCTGGGCGTGCGGCCCGTCATGGGGGGCGCGGCGTTCGGGTTCCTTCTCTTCACCGTCCTCTTGCGCACGCTGCGCTCGCGCGGCTTCGCGGCCTACGAAACCTGACGGAGCTTTACGATGACGACCTCCTCGCCGGTTGCTCCGGGCAAGAAGCGCGCCCCGCTGCCCCTCGTCCCCAGGACGGAGGCGCTGCCGCTGTCCTTCATGCAGCAGCGCCTGTGGTTCCTGGCGCAGATGGAGGGCACGAGCGCCACGTACAACGTCTACTTCTTCGTGCGGCTCACGGGAGCGCTGGACGCTGGCGCGCTGGAGCAGGCCCTCCAGGGCGTCGTGGCCCGGCACGAAGCGCTGCGCACCACGTTCGCCTCCGTGGACGGCCAGCCGGTGCAGCGCATTGCCCCGTCGCTGACGTTGACGCTCCGCCGGGAGGACCTGTCCACGCGAGGACCGGACGGCGCCGCGAGGGAGCAGGCCCTGCGTGAGCACGCGGAAGGAGAGGCGCGCACGCCGTTCGATCTGGCGCGCGGACCGCTGGTGCGGGCCACGCTGGTGCGGCTTTCGCCGGAGGAGCACGCGCTGCTCTTCGTCACGCACCACATCGTCTGCGACGCGGTGTCGCTGGGGTGGATGGCGAACGAGCTGAGCGCGCTCTACACCGCCGCCACGAAGAACGAACCGCCCCGGCTGCCGGAGCTTCCGGCGCAGTACGCGGACTTCGCGCACTGGCAGCGGCAGACGCTCACGGGTGACTTCCTGGAGGCCGAGCGCGCGTGGTGGAAGGAGCGCCTTTCCGGAGCGCCGCCCGCGCTGGAGCTGCCCACGGACCGGCCGCGCCCGCCGCGTCAGACGTCCCGGGGCGCGGTGTACCGCCTGCCCATGCCCGCGGCCCTGGCCACGGGCCTCCGCGAGCTGAGCCGCAAGGCAGCCGTCACGCCGTACATGACGCTGCTGGCGGCGTTCCAGGTGCTGCTGTCCCGTTACAGTGGCCAGGAGGACCTGGTGGTGGGCACGCCCGTGGCGGGGCGCGGACGGCGGGAGGTGGAGCGGCTCATCGGCTTCTTCGCGAACACGCTGGCGCTGCGGCTGGACACGTCCGGCGACCCGGCGTTCCTCGCGCTGCTAGGCCGAGTGCGCGAGGTGTGCCTGGGCGCGTACGCGCATCCGGACATGCCCTTCGAGCAGCTGGTGGACCTGCTCGTGCCCCAGCGAGACCCCAGCCGTTCGCCGCTGTTCCAGACGATGTTCGTGCACGTGAATTCGCCGTGGGCCGCGCTGAAGTGGCCCGGCCTCACCGTGACGGAGCTGGACTTCGAGCCCGGCGTCGCGCGCTTCGACATCACCCTCTTCCTCTACGACGACCCCAGCGGCATGGAGGCGCGCTGGGAGTACAACGCCGACCTCTTCGACGAGGCGACGATGGCCCGCATGGCCGCGCACTACGCGCGCCTGCTGGAGGGCGCTGTCGCGAAGCCCGAGTCCCCGGTGTCCACGCTGCCGCTCTTGACCGGGCGCGAGCGGGAACGCGCGGTGAGGGAATGGAACGACACCGGCGCGGACGTGCCGGTGCACCCCGGCGTGCACGCGCTCTTCGAGGCCAGCGTGCGCCGGAGCCCGGACGCCATCGCGGTGCGCTTCGGAGAGGCGAGCCTCACGTACGCGGAGCTGGACCGGCGCGCCAACCGCGTCGCCCATGCGCTGCGCCAGCGCGGCGTGACGCCGGACACGGCGGTGGGGCTGTGCGTGGACCGCTCGCTGGAGCTGGCGGTGGGCGTGCTGGGCATCCTCAAGTCGGGGGCGGCCTACTGCCCGTTGGATCCGGCCTATCCGCCGGAGCGGCTGGCGCTGATGCTGGAGACGTCTCGCGCGAAGGTGCTCGTCACGCGGCGCACGCTGGCGGCGGCGCTGCCGGAGGGCGGCGCGGAGCGGCTGTTCCTGGAGGACGACCTCTCCACGCCGGACACCGCGCCGGAAGCCGTGGGCGGACCGGACACGCTGGCGTACGTCATCTTCACGTCGGGCTCCACGGGCGTGCCCAAGGGCGTGGCCATGCCGCACCGCCCGCTGCTCAACCTCATCCAGTGGCAGGTGCGCCGCTCCACCGCGCCCCGGGGACGCACGCTCCAGTTCTCCGCGCTGAGCTTCGACGTGTGCTTCCAGGAGATGCTTCCCACGTTCGCCGCGGGTGGAGAGCTGGTGCTCGTGTCGGAGGACACGCGGCGCGACGGCCGGGCGCTGCTCACGTTGATGCGCGACCAGGGCGTGGAGCGCATCTTCCTGCCGTTCGTCGCCTTGCAGCACCTGGCGGAGGTGGCGGACTCGGACGGGCTGCTGCCCACGTCGCTCAAGGAGATCAACACCGCGGGCGAGCAACTCCGGATGACGCCCGCGCTGCGGCGGCTGCTCCACGCGCTGGACGGGTGCGTGCTGGACAACCACTACGGCCCCACGGAGACGCACGCGGCTTCTGCCCACGTGCTGACGGGGAACCCGGACGCGTGGCCGGACCTGCCGCCCATCGGCCGCACCATCACCAACGCGCGCACGTACCTGCTGGACGCGCGGTGGGAGCCGGTGCCCGTGGGCGTCGCGGGTGAGCTGTACATCGGCGGCGCGGGGCTGGCGCGCGGCTACCTGCACCGGCCGGACCTGACGGCGGAGCGCTTCGTGCCGGATCCGCTGAGCCCGCATCCGGGCGCGCGGATGTACCGCACGGGTGACTTCGCGCGGCACCTGCCCTCGGGGGAGATGGAGTTCCTGGGGCGGCGCGATGCGCAGGTGAAGATCCGCGGCTATCGCATCGAACTGCCGGAGGTGGAGGCGGCGGTGGCGAAGCTGCCGGGCGTGAAGGACGTCGCGGTGGTCGCGCGCGAGGACGCGGCGCGAGGCAAACACCTGGTGGCCTACGTGGTGACCCAACCCGGTGCGGACGTGGACGCGGGCGGACTCAAGGCGGTGCTCCGCGACCGGCTGCCAGAGTACATGGTGCCCGCGGCCTTCGTGCTGCTGGAGGCGTTTCCCCTCACCCCCAGCGGCAAGCTGGACCGGCGCGCCCTGCCGGCTCCGGACGACGACGCGGACACGGCGCAGGCCTACGTGGCCCCGCGCACGCCCTTGGAGACGGAGGTGGCGGGTGTCTTCGCCGCGCTCCTGCGCCTGCCACGCGTGGGCGCGCTGGACCACTTCTTCGAGCGCGGCGGCCATTCCCTCCTGGCGACCCAGGTGACCGCGCGGCTGCGCGACCGGCTCCAGGTGGAGCTGCCCGTGCGCGCCCTGTTCGAACACCCCACGGTGGAGGAGCTGGCGGCTCACCTGGCCTCGCTGAGGACGGAGGCGGGTGGGGAGAAGCTGCCGCTCGTGCCTCGCCCGCGCGACGAGGTCCCGCCGCTGTCCTCCGCCCAGGCCCGCCTGTGGTTCCTCACGCGGATGGATCCGGACGGCTTCTCGTACAACCTGCCCTGGTTCACGCGCTGGAGCGGACCGTTGGATGACGGCGCGCTGGAGCGGAGCCTTCAGGCGCTCGTCCAACGTCACGAAGCGCTGCGCACCACCTTCGTGGAACACCAGGGGCAGCCGGTGCAGCGCATTGCCCCGGCGCTGGATGTGCCGCTGCGGCGCGAGCGCGTGTCCTCGGAGGCCGAGCTCTCGCGGCGCGCGGAGGCGGAGGTGCGCCTTCCCTTCGACCTGGCCCGGGGACCGCTGCTGCGTGCGACGCTGGTGCACGTGCGGGACGGGGAGCACGCCCTGCTCGTCACGTTCCATCACATCATCTGCGACGGCTGGTCGCTGGGCGTGTTGGAGCGTGAGCTGACGGCGCTCTACCGCGCGGCGACAGGAGGTGCTCCCGCGGAGCTGCCGCCCCTGCCCATCCAGCCCGCGGACTTCGCGCGCTGGCAGCAGCAGGCGTGGGTGGGCGCGGGAGTGGAGTCCCGGCTCGGGTGGTGGAAGGCCCGGCTCCAGGACGCGCCGGCCGCGCTCGCCCTGCCCACGGACAGGCCGCGCCCGGCGGTGCAGACCTTCGAAGGCGCGCACCTGTCGCGGAAGGCGTCGCCCGCGCTGTCGCAGGCCCTGGAGGCGCTGGCCCAGCGGGAGGGCGCCACGCCCTTCATGCTGCTGCTTGCGGGCTTCCACGCCCTGCTCGCGCGCTACAGCGGCCAGGACGACCTCGTCATCGGCGCGCCCCTCGCGGGCCGCGAGCGTCAGGAGCTGGAGGGGCTGGTCGGCTTCTTCATCAACACGGTGCCCCTGCGCATCAACGCGCCCCGGAACGCGAGCTTCCGCGACCTCGTGGGCCGCGTGCGCGACCTCACGTTGGAGGCCTTCGTCCACCAGGACATGCCCTTCGAGCAGCTGGTGCGCGCGCTCCAGCACGAACGCGACCCCAGCCGCGCGCCGCTGTTCCAGGTGATGTTCGTGCTCCAGAACGCCGGCGGCCCCGCCGCGAGCACCCTGCCGGACGTGTCCGTGGCGCCGCTGGATGTCGAGACGGGGATGGCGAAGTTCGACCTCACCCTCTTCGCCCAGCCGTCCCCCGAGGGCCTGGACTTCGTCTGGGAGTACAACACCGCCCTCTTCGAGGAAGCGACCGTCGCGCGCATGGCCGAGCACTACACGCGCCTGCTCGCGGCCGCGGTTGACCGGTTGGAGCAGCCCGTCGCCCGGCTCCCGCTGCTCACCGACGAGGAGCGCCAGCAGCTGCTCTTCACCTGGAACGACACCCGCGCCGACTACCCGCGCGAGGCGTCACTGACCGCGCTCTTCGAGGAGCAGGCAGCACGCGCGCCCCAGGCCATCGCGGTGGAGTTCGAGGGCCGCCGGCTGACGTACGGGGAGCTCGACGCACGCGCGAACCAGCTCGCGAACCACCTGCGCGCGCTGGGCGTGGACGCGGGCACCCCGGTGGGCCTGTGCACCAGCCGCTCGCTGGAGATGGTCGTGGCCACGCTGGCCATCCTCAAGGCGGGAGGAGCCTACGTCCCGCTGGATCCCACGTATCCCACCGAGCGCCTCCTCTTCATGGCCCGGGACACGAACCTGAAAGTGCTGCTGGCCCAGCCCGGCCAGGAGGCCAAGCTCGCGGCGCTGGAGGCGCGCGTGGTGGCGCTGGAGCCCTCGTGGGATGCCTTCGCGCGGGAGTCCACGCGGGCGCCGCGCGTCACCGTGCCGGCCGAGGCGCTGGCGTACGTCATGTACACGTCCGGCAGCACCGGCCGGCCCAAGGGCGTGTGCATCCCGCACCGGGGCGTGGTGCGGCTGGTGAAGGGAACGACCTACGCGCGCTTCGGTCCGGAGGAGGTCCTCCTCCAGCTGGCGCCCATCTCCTTCGACGCGGCGACGCTGGAGCTGTGGGGCGCGCTCCTGCATGGCGCGAAGCTCGTGGTCTTCCCGGCGCATCAGCCCTCGCTGGAGGAGCTGGCGCAGGTGCTGGAGCACCAGGGCGTCACCACGCTGTTCATCACCACGGCCCTCTTCAACCAGATGGCGATGCTCCAGCCCCGGGCGCTCGCGCGCGTGGGGCAGGTGATGACGGGCGGCGAGGCGATGTCCCCGCTGGCCGCGCGACAGGTGCGCGAGGCGGGCAGGGACGTCGTCAACGTCTACGGCCCCACGGAGAACACCACCTACTCCACCTTCCATCCGCTGGAGGGCTCGGTGGACGACGGACGCCCCGTGCCCATCGGCCGGCCCATCACCCATTCGCAGGCGTACGTGCTGGACGCCCTGGGTGCCCCGGTGCCGGTGGGCGTCGCGGGCGAGCTGTACGTGGGCGGGGATGGCCTCGCGTGGGGCTACCTGCGCCAGCCCGCGCAGACCGCGGAGCGCTTCGTGCCGCATCCGTTCAGCACCACGCCGGGCGCGCGGCTGTACCGCACGGGAGACCGGGCACGGTGGCGGCCGGACGGCGTCCTCGACTTCCTGGGGCGCAATGACTCGCAGGTGAAGGTGCGCGGCTTCCGCATCGAGCCGGGGGAAGTCGAGGCCGCGCTCAAGGCCTCGCCGGGCGTGGAGGACGCGGGGGTCGCCGTGCGCGAGGACGTCCCCGGCGACAAGCGGCTCGTGGCCTATGTCGTCGGCCCGCGCGTGGACGTGGGTGGACTGCGTGCCCACCTGACCGCGCGGCTGCCGGCGCACATGGTGCCCTCCGCGTTCGTGAAGCTGGAGCGGCTGCCGCTGACTCCGTCAGGGAAGGTGGACCGCAAGGCCCTGCCCGCGCCGGACACGCGGACCGGCCCGGACGCCTACGTGGCGCCACGCGAAGGCTGGGAGACGCTGGTGGCGGAGCTGTGGGCGCCGCTGCTGGGCGTTCCGCGCGTGGGCGCGCACGACCACTTCTTCGAGCTGGGCGGACACTCGCTCCTCGCCACGCGGGTGGTGTCGCGGCTGAGGGACGTGCTCCAGCGGGACGTGCCCCTGCGCCTGCTGCTGGAAGCCCCGGTGCTGGCGAAGTTCGCGGAGCGGCTGGAGGCCTTGCAGAAGGGAGGCAGCGGTCCGCCGGTGCCGCCCATCGTCGCGGCGGCGAAGGACAAGCCCCGGCCGCTGTCCTTCGCGCAGCAGCGCCTGTGGTTCCTCGCGCGGCTGGACCCTCAAGGCAGCGCGTACAACGTGCCCATCTTCCTCCACCTCGACGGGCCGCTGGACGTCCCGGCGCTGGAGGGTGCGCTGGACGCGATCATCCAACGGCACGAGGCGTTGAGGACGACGTTCAGCGACGACGCGGGCCACCCGGTGCAGCGCGTGGTGGAGCACCGGCCGTTCACGCTCACGCTCGAGTCCCTGGACGGGGACGCGCTGCCGCGGACGCGCGCGGAGGCGGAGGCGAGGAAGCCCTTCGACCTGGAGCGCGGCCCGATGGTGCGCGCCACGCTGGTGCGCACGGCGCCCGAGCGGCAGGTGCTGCTGCTGGTCATGCACCACATCGTGTGTGACTTCTGGTCCATCGGCATCCTGGTGCGCGAAATGAAGGCCCTCTACACGGCCCGTCACCAGGACGAACCGCTGACCCTGCCGCCCCTGCCCGTGCAGTACCCGGACTTCGCCGGGTGGCAGCGCCAGGTGATCGCCGGCGAGACCCTGGAGACCCAGCGCGCGTGGTGGAAGCAGCACCTGGAAGCCGCTCCGCCGACGCTGGAGCTGCCCACCGACCGGCCTCGGCCGCCCGTGCAGACCTTCCAGGGCCGCCAGCTGCCGCGCCCCCTGCCCGCATCGATTCCCGCCGCCGTGCAGGCGCTGTCGCGCGACGCGGGCGTCACGCCGTTCATGCTGCTGCTCGCGGGCTTCCACGCGCTGCTCGCGCGGCACAGTGGACAGGACGACATCGTCATCGGCACGCCCATCGCGGGGCGCGGCCAACGCGAAGTGGAGAGCCTCATCGGCTTCTTCACCAACACCCTGGCCCTGCGGGTGGATGCCTCCGGAGCGGAGAGCTTCCGCGCGCTCCTGGGCCGCGTGCGAGAGGTGTGCCTGGGGGCCTATGCGCACCAGGACATGCCCTTCGAACAGCTCGTGGATGCACGCGTCCCCGCGCGGGACCTCAGCCGGCCCCCCTTGTTCCAGGTCATGTTCGTCCTCCAGAGCGGAGGCGTGCCGTGGGAGCTGCCCGGCGTACGCGTCCGCGACCTGGCCTTCGAGCCGGGCCTGGCGAAGTTCGACCTCACCCTCTTCGTGCGCGAGACGCCGGAGGGATGGGCGACCCTCTGGGAATACAACACCGCTCTCTTCGACGAGGCCACGGTGGCGCGGTTCGCGGACCACTACACGCGGCTGCTCGAAGGCGCGCTCGCGGCACCGGACGCGCCCCTGCGGACCCTGCCCCTGCTCGCGGACGCGGAGCGGCGGCAGCTGACGACGTGGGCGAACCAGCCGGTGGCCTTCCCCGCCGTGCCGAGCGTCCACGCGTTCTTCGAAGCCACCGCCACGCGCACGCCCGAAGCCATCGCGGTGCGCTTCGGGGACGCGACGCTCACGTATGGGGAACTGGAGCGGCGCTCGAACCAGCTCGCGCACCATCTGCGCGGGCTGGGCGTGGGTGCCGACGTCCGCGTGGGCATCCACCTGCGTCGCTCGCTGGAGTTGCCCGTGGCGGTGCTGGGCACGCTCAAGGCGGGAGGCGCCTACGTCCCGCTCGACCCGGCCTATCCTCCGGAGCGATTGGCCGCGATGCTCCAGGCCTCGGGCGCGGCGGTGCTGCTCACCACGCGCGAGCTGCGCGGCGTGCTGGAGAACGGCTCGGCGCGGGTGCTGGAGCTGGACGCGCAAGCGGACGCACTGGCTCGCGAGTCCGACGCGCGGCCCGAACCCCGGGGCAACGCGCAGGCGCTCACCTACGTCATCTTCACGTCCGGCTCCACGGGGACGCCCAAGGGCATCGCGATGCACCGCGAGGCGCTGGTGAACCTGCTGCACTGGCAGCTGGCGGACTCGGTGGCGCCCGGGGCCCGCACGCTCCAGTTCTCCGCGCTGAGCTTCGACGTGTCCTTCCAGGAGCTCTTCGCGACCTGGGCCGCGGGCGGTGAGCTGGTGCTCCTCACCGAGGAGCTCCGCCGCGACCCGGGCCAGCTGCTGACCCTGCTGGAGGACGCGCGCATCGAGCGGTTCTTCATGCCTTTCGTCGCGCTCCAGAACCTGGCGGAGGTGGCCGAGCGCGAAGGCCGCTCCCCCCACCGCGTCCGGGAGGTCATGGTCGCGGGAGAGCAGCTGCGCATGACGCCCGCCATCCGCCGCTTCATGAAGCGCACGGGCGCGGTGCTGCACAACCACTACGGCCCCTCCGAGGCCCACGCGGTGACGTCGCTCTCGCTGAAGGGAGACGCGGACGCGTGGCCGGCGTTGCCCTCCATTGGCCGGCCGTTGAGCAACGTGCCCGTGTACGTGCTGGACGCGAACCTCCAGCCGGTGCCCCGAGGCGTCACGGGCGAGCTCTACGTGGGAGGCGTCCAGGTCGGCCGAGGCTATCTCGACCAGCCCGGGCTCACCGCCGACCGCTTCATCCCGGATCCGCTCGGCGCAAGGCCCGGAGGCCGGCTGTACCGCACGGGCGACTGGGCGCGGCACCTGCCGGACGGCACGCTGGAGTACCTGGGCCGGCGCGACGCGCAGCTCAAGGTGCGCGGCTTCCGCATCGAGCTGGGGGAGATTGAAGCCGCGCTCGCGCAACACCCGGCGGTGCGAGACTGCGTCGTCGACGCGCGGGACGAGGGAGGCGGCCAGAAGCAGCTGGTGGCCTGGGTGGTGGGGACGCGGGACGTCACGGCGCTGCGCGACTTCCTCAAGCAACGGCTGCCGGACTACATGGTGCCCACGCGCTGGGTCCCCATGGAGCAGCTGCCGCTGACGCCGTCGGGCAAGGTGAACCGCAAGGCCCTGCCCGCGCCGGAGGGAGGCCGCGAGCCCGCGGCCACATTGCTGGCCCCACGCACGCCGCTGGAGCTTCAGCTCGTGCGCATCTGGGAAGAGGTGCTGGGCGTGCACCCCATTGGCGTGCGCGACAACTTCTTCGAGCTGGGCGGTCACTCGCTCCTGACGTTGCGCTTGCAGTCGGCCATCCACGCCCGCATGGGCCGCTCGCTGCCGGTGGCGGCGCTGTTCCAGAACGCCACCGTGGAGCACCTGGCGGGACTGCTCCGGGACGCCGCGCCCTGGACGCCACTGGTCGCGCTCCAGAAGGGTCAGCCGGGTGTGCGTCCCTTCTTCTGCGTCCATGCGGTGGGCGGCAACGTCGTGCCCTACGCGGAGCTGGCCCGGGCGCTGGGCAGGGAGCAGCCGTTCTACGGACTCCAGGCCCGGGGCCTGGACGGCGAGGCGCCGCCCTGCGACTCCGTCCCTGAGATGGCGGCCCTGTACGTGCGCGCGGTGCGCGAGGTCCAACCTCACGGCCCCTATCTGCTGGGCGGCTGGTCCATGGGAGGCGCCGTCGCGTGGGAGATGGCCCACCAGCTGCGGCGCGAGGGGGAGACGGTGGCGCTGCTCGCGCTGCTCGACAGCTCCGCGAGCCTGCACTTCGGCAACCCGGACGACCTGGACGCGAAGGCGCGGCTGAGCGCATCGTTCCTGGAGGACCTGCTGCGCGCGTCGGGCCAGCCGCTGCCGCCACGCGAAGGCCTCTCCCCCGGTCAGTGGCGGGAAGCGCTCGAAGCGGCCAGCCAGCCCCTCTTCGCCGAGGAGCAGTCGCTGCGCCAGCTGCGCCACGCGTTCGAGACCCACCTGAACGCGGGCTGGGTCTACGAACCGCCCCCGGCGAGGTGGCCCTTCACGCTGTTCGAAGCGGAGGGCTCGCGCTGGGACCACGGCTGGGCCGCCTACGCGCCCGGCGGGCTGGACGTGCACACCGTGCCCGGGGACCACTACTCCTTCCTCAAGCCCCCCCACCTCAAGGTGCTGGCCGCGAAGCTGCGCGACGCCATCGGGAAGGCCCAGCCGGAGTGACGGGGCCGGCGGACACCGGCCCCGCCTTCCGCGCGGACTACAGCGCTTCCAGCTTGAACTGCTGGCAGTCGTTGTTGGACCAGGTCCACTGCTGGAGCAGCGTGCCGTCACCGCTGCCCTGCTGGCAGCCCGTCACGTCCAGCACCTTGCCGCTGTGGCGCGCCTCCAGCCGGTGGTAGCCGTTGCCCAGGGCCACCGGCTTGAACTGCTGGTTGCTCCCGCCGCCGTAGGACCACTGCTGGAGCCCCGCGCCGTCCGCGGTGCTCACTTCCTTCACGTCCAGCGCCTTGCCGCTGTAGCGCGACACGAAGCGGTAGTAGCCGCTGTCCGTCGCCTCCATGGACCACTGCTGGCTGGCGCCCGTGTGGCAGGCCCACTGGTGGATGATGGCGCCGTCCGCCGTGCTGGGACCGCTGATGTCCACGCACCGCCCGGACGCCTTGTTCACCAGCCGGTACGCCCCCGTGCCGCCGCCCGTGCCCTGCGCCACGGAGTAGATGGCGCTGAGCAGCGACGTGCCGCCAGACGTGTCCTGGGACAGCTCCCAGATCATCACGCCGCCGTTCTGCTTGCCCAGCTGCGTCTTCGCCTGGATGGTCGCGATGCCGTTGTAATAGACGTCCCCCACGTTGTCCTTGTAGGGCGCCTGCGAGTCGCGCGCGACCAGCTCCGAGTAGCCCACGTAGCTCGACGGCGAGCGCCCATAGAACGGCACGCCCAGCACCGCCTTGGACGCCGGCAGCCCGCGGCCCTTCCAGTAGTTCAGCGACTGGACCGCCAGGTCATACGTCGAATGCGGCTGCCCGCCGTCGTACGCCATGATGTTGAGGAAATCGACGTCGTTGAACACCGACGCCTGCACGCCGCCGCCCGTGTAACCGTTGGCCACCACCGCCGCCGTGAGCAGCTTGCCCCGGCTGTGCATCGCGGTGCCCAGCTGGTTCATCAGCAGCGCGTAGTTGTTCCCCGACGTGCCCGGGTCCGGGTACTCCCAGTCGATGTCCACGCCGTCCAGCCCGGCTGCGTTGATGAAGTTCACCACGTTGTTCACGAACGCCGTGCGCGCGCTCGCGTTCGCCGCCATCTGCTCGAAGCCGCTGTCGTTGCCGTCGTTCCAGCCGCCCACCGCGATGAGCACCTTCACACCCTGCGCATGCGCCAGCGTCACCAGCGAGCGCAGCCGCGCGTCCCCGCTGCTCACCCCCGTGAGCCCGCCGGACGCCGTGGGCAGCGCGAACGCGTAGTTGATGTGCGAGAGCTTCCCGTACTGCAGCGTGTTCACGTCCCCTGCCCACGTCGGCAGATAGCCCACCACGCGCGTCGACAGCACGGCCGACTCCACCTGCCCCATGGGCTCTCCGGCGACAGGCGCATCCTCGGGGCCCGAGCAGCCTCCCAACGATGCGAGAAACACGGCGCCCAGCGCCCACGTCCGGAACGGCGTCGAGGTACGAGACACGGCAGACTCCTGCGAAGAGGTTGAACGGGATTGACCCGTAAAACCCACTAAGCAGTTTTGTCTGGAAGACTCAACGACTCATCGCCTCAGCAGCACCGGCCGCCTCCGGCGCGGTAGCGGGCCTGGAGGCGGTCGTTGAAAAACTCCGCGTAGGTCATCACCGTCCTGTCCGGATGGTGACGGCGCATGTGGGCGACGTAGGTGTCGTAGTCCGGCACGCCAATCATCGACCGCGCGGTGCGCACGGCCTGGCGCCAGCCGTGCTGGAGCGCCTGCGTGAAGCCGCGCCTCACGGCTTCACCGGGATGGCGGCGGCCACGTAGGGCGTCTCATGCGAGGTGGGCACCGGAGAACGCCGGGCCCGGAGCGCGGCGCGGATGCCGAAGAGCACCGTCGCCACCACGACGACCATGAAGAACACGGTGAGGCCCGCATCCAGGTAGTCGTTGCGGATGATGGCCTCCATCTCCTCCACGGACTTCGCCGGGGCGATGACGCGCCCTTCCGCCACGGCCTGGGAGAAGGCCCGCGCGTGGGCCGCGAAGCTCACGCGCACGTCGCCGCCGAACACCTTCTGGAAGCCCGCAGTCAGGGTGCACAGCACCAGCCACGCGGCGGGGATGCCGGGGACCCAGACGTAGCGCTCGCGCTTCATCTTCACCAGCGCCACACAGCCCAGTGTGAGCGCCACCGCGGCGAGCATCTGGTTGGCGATGCCGAACAGCGGCCACAGCGTGTTGATGCCGCCCAGCGGATCCACCACGCCCTGGTAGAGGAAGTAGCCCCAGGCGGCCACGCACAGCGCGGTGGCCAGCAGGTTCGCGCCCCAGGACTCGGTGCGCTTGAGCGGCGCGTACACCAGGCCCGCCAGCTCTTGAATCATGAAGCGCCCCACGCGCGTGCCCGCGTCCACGGTGGTGAGGATGAAGAGGGCCTCGAAGAGGATGGCGTAGTGGTACCAGAAGGCCATCATCCCCTGCCCGGACACCAGCCCGTGGAGGATCTGCGCCATGCCCACCGCCAGGGTCGGCGCGCCGCCCGCGCGGGACAGGATGGTCGTCTCACCGATGTCGCGCGCCGTCTGCTCCAGCACCTCCGGGGTGATGACGAAGCCCCACTGGCTGAGCGTCTGGGCCGCCTGCGTCGCGCTGGTGCCGATGAGCGCCGCGGGCGAGTTCATGGCGAAGTAGACGCCCGGATCCAGCACCGACGCGGCGATGAGCGCCATGATGGCCACGAAGGCCTCCATCAGCATGGCGCCGTAGCCCACGAGGCGCGCGTCTCCTTCCGTCGCCAGCATCTTCGGCGTGGTGCCTGAGGCGATGAGCGAGTGCCACCCGGACACCGCGCCGCACGCGATGGTGATGAAGAGGAACGGGAACAGGCTGCCGGAGAACACCGGCCCGGAGCCGTCCACGAACCGCGTCACCGCCGGCATCCGCATGTGCGGCGCCGCCAGGATGATGCCCACCGCCAGCAGCAGCACGGTGCCGATTTTCAGGAAGGTGGACAGGTAGTCGCGAGGCGCGAGCAACAGCCACACCGGCAGCACCGCCGCGCAGAACCCGTAGCCGATGAGCAGCCACGCCAGCGTGCGGCTGTCGAAGGTGAACCAGGGGCCCCAGGTGGCGGACTCGGAGACCTGGCCACCCAGCCAGATGCTGAGCATCAGCAGCACGAAGCCGACGATGGACACCTCCAGCACCTTGCCGGGCCGCACGTAGCGCAGGTACAGGCCCATCATCACCGCGATGGGGATGGTCATCGCCACGGTGAAGGTGCCCCAGGGGCTGTGCGTCAGCGCCTTCACCACCACCAGCGCCAGCACCGCGAGGATGATCATCATGATCATCAGCACGCCCACCATGGCCGTCACACCGGCCGCGGGCCCCAGCTCCATGCGCACCATGTCGCCCAGCGACTTGCCGTCGCGCCGCACGGACAGGAAGAGCGTCACGAAGTCCTGCACGGCGCCAGCCACCACCACGCCCGAAAGGATCCACAGCGTGCCGGGCAGGTAGCCCATCTGCGCCGCCAGCACCGGGCCCACCAGCGGCCCCGCGCCCGCGATGGCCGCGAAGTGGTGGCCGAACACGACCCACCGGTCCGTGGGCACGTAGTCCAGGCCGTCGTTGCGGCGCTCGGCGGGGGTCGCGCGGGTGGGGTCCACCTGGAGCGCTTTTTCGGCAATGAACCGGCCGTAGAAACGATATCCCAGCATGAAGACCGCGACCGAGGCGACCACCAGCCAGATGGCACTGATGGACTCTCCCCGGTGCAGCGCCACCACGCCCAGGCTGAAGGCCCCCGCCAGCGCCAGCGCCACCCATCCCAACTTCCGAGCGACTCCACCCATGATGTCTCCCGTCGGAGGGCAGGCCACCCCCACCCCGCGCGAGGTTTATAGCGCACGCCCCGCGTCCCCCCGTCCTGCTCGCGACGCGGTGTCGGGTGGTGGAGGAAGTCGGCGCAAGACCATTCCCCTCGTCCTCGCGGGCCTGCTCGCCGGGTGCGCCACGCCGCACGCCACGTCGAAGGACAGCGCCCCGGATGCGTACGGGGTGTGGCGCTCGCGAGGCCATGGCTGGCTGCTCACGGTGACGCCGGAGGGCCTGCGGCTGCACCACGAGACGTCGGCGGGGTGCTACGTGGATCCGTCGCCGCCCGCGGAGCTGAAGGAGATGTTCGGGGTCCAGGAGCCGGGGCCCTCGGCGGACGTCCGGGACTTCCTCTCCGCGCCGGGGGAGACGCGCTACCGCTTCGACCGCCTGGCCGCCCTGCCCGACGGCTGCGACACGCCGCACGTGTGGAGCGCGGTGGAGCTGTTCGACGTGTTCCGTGAGACCTTCGCGGAGCACTACGCCTCCTTCCCCCAACGCGACCCGGACTGGCTGGCCCGCCTGGATGCGCAGCGCTCGCGGGTGACGCCGGGCATGGACGGCCACGCGCTGTCCACCCTCTTCGCGGACGCGCTCCGTTCGCTGAACGATGCGCACGTGGAGCTGCTCGCGGGCGACGCGGCGTCGGACACGCTGACGTACGAAGCCCGTCCCACGGGCACGTTCGCGATGCTGGAGCAGGCAGCCGTGGCCATGGACCGCCCCGCGCGGGAGGTGCAGCGCGAATGGATGCGCGCGTACCGCGACGGCATCCTCCAGACGGTGCTGCGCGGCCAGGGACATCACGTCGCGAACCAGCGCGTCCTCTGGGGCTTCGCCGCGCCCCGCGTCGCCTATCTCAACCTGCTGACGATGGGCGGCTTCGTCGCCGGGGCGGAGGGAGAGACGCCGACGCTCGCACAGGAACTGGCCGCGCTGGAGCCGGTGCTGGATGAAGCGCTGACGGCCTTCGCGGGGGCGGACGCGCTCATCCTGGACGTGAGCAACAACCGGGGCGGCTACGACGCCATCGCCCGCGCCATCGCGGAGCGTTTCGCGGATCAACCCCGGCGCGCGTACACAAAGTGGGCGACGGGCGCGAAGGACGTCCCGCCGCAGGTGTTCACGCTCCAGCCCACGTCGCGTCCGTCCTTCCAGGGCCCGGTGTACGTGGTGACGAGCGACGTCACCGTCAGCGCGGGCGAGGTCCTCACGCTCGCCCTGCGCGCGCTCCCGAACGTCGTGCAGGTGGGCACGGCCACGCGGGGCGCGTTCTCCGACATGCTCGTCAAGCCGCTGCCCAACGGATGGACGGTCCACCTGTCGAACGAGCACTACACCGACACGAAGGGCCAGGACTCCGAAGCGCGGGGTCTGCCGCCCCAACGCCCGCTGGATGTCTTCGGAGACGGCAAGGCCCCGTGGCACGCCCACGCACGCGCCATCCGTGCGCTGGCGGATTCGCTGCGGCCCCCGAAGGCGAAGCCCACGCCCTAGGAAGCAGGCGGCCTGTCACGGTGTGCCGACGCGACCGGGACGACCTACCTCTCATGCGGAAGCTTTCACCTCCGTCCGAGAGGAGCACGCCCGATGCCGACACGTTCGCCTACCCGCAAGAGCGTCACGCGCACGCGGCGCCTGAAGGATCCGAAGGGCGGCCTCACGGCGGCGGGCCGCGAGTGGTTCCACGAGAAGGAAGGCGCGAACCTCAAGCCCGGTGTGAAGGGCAAGGCGGACACGCCGGAGAAGCTGCGACGAAAGGGCAGCTTCCTGCGCCGCCACTTCGCCCACCCGCGCGGTCCCATGGTGGATGCCAAGGGCCAGCCCACGCGCCTCGCGCTGTCCGCCCGGGCCTGGGGCGAGCCCGTGCCGAAGGACGCCGCTGGAGCGAAGCGGCTCGCCACCCAGGGCACGAAGCTGCTGGAGCGCTACCACGCGACGCAGGAGCGCGCGAAGCCCGCAGCCAAACGCGCTGGCGCCAAGAAGACGCGGACCGCCGTGGCGGCCCGCCGTGCGACGGCGAAGAAACGTGCTCCCTCCACCGCGCGGAAGACCGCGGCCCGGAAGCGCACGAAGAAGACCTGAGCCGCGGGGATCAGCGGACGGCGGGCACGGGCAGCGACTCCGCCGCCACCTGCTGGTTCACGAGCTGCACCTTGCCGCCCTTGCGCACGGTGAAGTCACACGCGAGCAGTTGGTTGCCCACGAGCACCACCGCGGACACCTGGAAGCCCTCCGCGCCGTCGGACACCTTCACGGGGTGCAGCTTCGCGACGGCCTCCGCCTTGCGCGCGCCGAGCGCCGCGTCCGTGTTCGTGGCGGGCAGCCACTGCACGTCCTCCGCGCGCTCCACCAGCCGGCGCTTGCCGCCCTCGGTGTTCTCGATGAAGAAGCGCAGGTAGGCGGGGACCTCCGCGGCCTCCAGGCTCAGGGCTTCGTCCTGGTTGAGCTTGTAGATGGCCTCGGCGGTGGCCGGCGTGAGGTTGACCGCGACCTTGCCGTCGTCCGCGTACTTGAAGCGCAGCGCCCGGTGCGGCAGCCGCACGTCCACCGTCACCAACTGGAAGCGCTGATAGAAGCCCAGCGGCTGGCGCGTGAAGGCCGTCGCCGCCAGGTTCTGCTGGATGGTCCCGGCGTGCACCGGGTCCACCCGCTCGATGCGCTGCAACGTCTCGGCGTCCGCATTCACCTTCGGTTCCTCCTGGGCCCCGGCCTTCGCGGGCCGGGCCGAGTCACAGTGCGTGGTGGCCATCACCCACAAGGCTGCGACGAGGACGCGATGCATTTAGCGTGACGGATGCGCCGCGTCCCAGCCCTGGCCGTAGTAGTCGGGGTAGTTCTGACCGTTGGTGCTGGTCACCACCGCGCCCGTCCTGAAGCCGTTGAGGACCGCATCGTATCCCGCCTTGTCGCCGATTTCACGAAGTTGCGCTTCGGTGAGCGACGGGTCCTTCGCCTTCGCCTCGTCGACGGCCTTCTGGGAGGCGGCGTTGTACTCGGCCTCCAGCGGGAAGGTGGCGGTGACGTTGTCGCCGGCGGCGACCAGCTCGTTCTTCGCCTTGATGCTGTCCACGGTGCCGCGCGTCTCCTCGTTGAGGAGCGTGTTCACGTAGTCGTCGCGCGTCTGGTTCTGCACGTCCGCGCGGGGACCGTCGATGGTCGCCTTCGCGTGGTTGATTTCGTGCACCAGCGTCAGTGCCGCTTCCTGCGGATCCTGGCTGCGGTCGATGACGATCTTGTTGCCGTCCCAGTAGGAGCCACCACCGTCGGCGAACTCCACCGGGATGTTGTGCTCTTCCATGTACTGCACGGCCGCCGCGCCCGTGGGCGAGTTGCGCAGGACGTCCTTCGTCTCCTGCAGCTTCGCCGCGTCCTTGGAGGCCTGGATGGCATCGCTGATGGCGCCCCCCACCTGGCCACCGATGATGCCGCCCACCGGGCCGCCCAGCACGCCACCGATGATGCCGCCAATGACGCCGCCGGTGCTCTTGGCCTTGTCGAAGGAGTCCTTGAAGAAATCACCGACCGGATTCGCGTTCGTCTGCGGACGGGGGCTCACCACCGGCCGTGCGTTCTGCGATGCATCCGTGCTCACCGGGCGTGCGCCGCCGCGGCCAAGTCCGTCAACCCCCATGGCTTCTCTCCCCAGATTCAAAGTCCTGCTTTCCCGAGATTATCGCCGCCGGATCGCAGGAGTTGCGAGGCCCACGGGTACCGCACCGCATCAAGACCGGGCAGGTCGCTGGGACGACGGCCGGGGAAGCGTGACGTATTCAGAGGGCTCGAAGTGCTCCACCCGGTGGCGGAAGGCGGAGGTGGTGCCGGGCCAGAGGGCGGCGTTGCGACCCGTGGCGTCCATGTACCAGCTGCGGCAGCCGCCCTGGTTCCACACCGTGCGGGACAGGCGCGCGTCCAGTTCCTGGATGAAGGCGTCCTGGACGTCCTTCTCCGGCTCCACGGCGGCGGCGCCCCGGGCGTCCAGGTAGCGCAGCGCGCCCAGCACATGCTCCAGCTGGGCCTCCATCATCAGCAGCACGGACGTGTGGCCCAGGCCGGTGTTGGGTCCCTGGAGGAGGAAGAGGTTGGGGAAGCCGCTCACGGTGAGGCCCAGGAACGCGCGGGGGCTGCCCGCCCACACCTGCGCGAGCGTACGGCCGTCCCGGCCCCGGATGTGGTGCGCCATGGGCATGTCCGTCGCCTGGAAGCCGGTGCCGAAGATGAGCGTGTCCACCGGGTGCACGGCGCCGTCATCGGTGACGACCGCGTCCTCGCGAACCTCGCGGATGGGCTGGGTGACGACCTCCACGTTCGGGCGCGTGAGGGCCGGCAGGTAGTCGTCGGAGACGAGGATGCGCTTGCACCCCATCGTGTACCGGGGCGTGAGCCGGGCGCGGAGCGAGGGATCCTTCACCACCCGCAGCATGTGCCTGAGCGCCCACCGCTGCGCGAGCCGGAGGATCCACGGGTGCTGGAAGCCCACGGACAGGCTGTCACGAAGGATGCGGAGCACCTCGCGCAGGAGCCACCGCGCGCCTGGCACCCGCCGGTACAAGGCCTGCCGCGGGCGGCTGATGGGCTTGTCGCCCCGGGGCAACACCCATGCGGGTGTGCGCTGGAAGAGGACGAGCCGGCCGACCTCCGGTTGGATGGCCGGCACGATCTGCACCGCCGACGCGCCCGTTCCCACCACGCCCACGTTGCGCCCGGCCAGCGCGTAGCCCGGGTCCCACCGCGCGGAGTGCATCACCTTGCCCCGGAAGCGCTCCAACCCGGGCAGGTGAGGAATGGCGGGCTCGCTCAACGCGCCCACCGCCGCCACCAAGACGTCCGCGGTGAGGATGCCGTGGGACGTCTCCAGGACCCAGCGCCGCGCAGGGAGGTCCCACGTCGCGGAGAGGACGGCGTGACCGAAGCGCAGGAAGGGCTCGAGCTGGAAGCGCCGCACGCAGTCGCGCAGGTACGCCTGGATCTCCCAGGCCGGGGAGTAGGCGCGCGACCAACCGGGGTTCGGTGCGAAGGAGAACGAGTACAGCAGCGACTGCACGTCGCACGCGCAGCCGGGGTAGACGTTGTCGCGCCAGACGCCGCCCACGTCGTCCGCGCGCTCCAGGACGACGAAGTCATCGATGCCGTCCTGCTTCAGCCGGATGGCCATGCCCAGTCCGGCGAAGCCGGCGCCCACGATGGCGACGCGCACGTGTCGCGGAAGACGGGAAGACACAGGTTGAACCTCCTGGAGGCGGCGGCGCACGAAGCCTCCGAACCTTCATGCTGTGCACATTCCGCCCGGCACGGCACCCATCTGTCTGCCTGTCCCATCCATCCGCCGGGCAGGTCTTCCGCGGCGCGGGGATGCCAGCCGGAGCGGGCCCAACCTGTCCGGCTGTTGGACGGCTTCGTGCGGCGCGCCCCTGGCAGACGGCCTCGGGAGGGGGCACCCCTTCCTGGGGACGGACCCATGCGTGCCCGAAGGCCTGGAGCCCCCGACCTCGCTCGCGGTCCGGCATCCGCGTTCACCCTGCGTTCGCGTGGCGTGGGAGGATTTCCCCCGTGAAGACACCCCCACCCTTCGCGCTCCATCTGCGGCCCGCCACGCCTGACGACGACGCGTTCCTCTTCACGCTCTACGCGAGCACGCGCGAGCAGCAACTGGCCGCCTGGGGCTGGACTCCCGCGCAAGGGGAGCCGTTCCTGCGCATGCAGTACCAGGCACAAGCCCGCCACTACGCGGCGAAGCACCCGCCGGAAGGCCACGCCATCATCGAACGGGATGGAGCGGCCGTGGGCCGACAGTGGCTGGTGCGCACGCCCGCGGAGCTGCTGCTGGTGGACGTGGCCCTGCTTCCCTCGCAGCGGGGAGCCGGTCTGGGCACGCACCTGCTGAACGCGATGCAAGCGGAGGCGGCGCGGGCGCGCGTGCCCATGCGGTTGCACGTCACGCGCGACAATCCGGCGCTGCGGCTCTACACCCGGCACGGCTTCACGCCCGTGCCGGGAAGCGACCCGGCGTCGCCGTACCTGGAGCTCCAGTGGTGGGCTCCAGAGGGCGACTCAGGAACCGGCGTCAGGTGAACACACCGGTCCCGTGAGGGTCCGCGCCTACAGGCCCAGCAGCGTCTCCGGTTCAGGAGCGACCGTCTGGAGGAAGTAGCCGCCCGTGCCCACGTCGGCGTTCGCGTTCGTCGTGGTGCCCGGGATGATGC
>NZ_RAWE01000132.1 GCF_003611695.1 Corallococcus carmarthensis
CCGCCCGTCCGCCGCCTCCGCCCCCCGCGGAGCCGGAGGACCCGAGCAAGCCGCGCGTGCCGGTGGTGCTCTTCGGCGGCGCCGCACAGGGCGCGAAGCCGTCCATGGCGCTCACGCCCACGCCGGACTTCTCCGAGGAGGACCTGGCGGTGCTGGACGACATCGACCGCATCTCCCGCGGCGAGGAGGCCAGCCTGGACACGGAGAAGGTGAAGCCCGCGCGCATGGTCGCGAGCCTCATCCGCCTGCTCATCCGCAAGGGGCTCATCCAGGAGGCGGAGTTCCTGGAGGAGCTGGCCCAGAAGTGACCGGCGTCGTGCCGTCGCCCGGGGCGCGGTCCGACGCCCCGGCCCCGCTGCTGGACGTGCGGGGGCTCATCACCCAGCTGGCGCTCCCGCGCGGCACGGTGCGCGCGGTGGACGGCGTGTCCTTCACCGTTCCTCCCGGCGGCACGCTGGGCGTGGTGGGGGAGAGCGGCTGCGGCAAGAGCCTCACGGCCCTGTCGGTGATGCGGCTCGTTCCCCAGCCGCCCGGCCGCGTGGTGGGCGGCGAGGTGCGCTTCCGGGGCGAGGACCTGCTGGCCCTGCCGGAGAAGGAGATGCGGCGCGTGCGCGGCCGGCACGTGGCCATGGTCTTCCAGGAGCCCATGACGTCGCTCAACCCGGTGTTCACCGTGGGCGAGCAGATTGGCGAAGGCGTCCGGCTGCACCTGGGCGCCACCCGGGCCCAGGCGCGCGAGCGCGCGGTGGAGATGCTCCGGCAGGTGGGCATCCCGGCGCCCGGTGAGCGCGTGGACGCGTACCCGCACCAGCTCTCCGGCGGCATGCGCCAGCGCGTGATGATCGCCATGGCGCTCGCGTGCGACCCGGCGCTGCTCATCGCGGACGAGCCCACCACGGCGCTGGACGTCACCATCCAGGCCCAGATCCTGGAGCTGCTCAAGCGCCTCCAGGCCGAGCGCCACATGGCGGTGATGCTGATCACCCACGACCTGGGCGTGGTGGCCGGAAGCTGTGACGCGGTGGTGGTGATGTACGCGGGCCGCATCGTGGAGCAGGCCCCGGTGCGCGAGCTGTTCGCCCGGCCCGCGCATCCGTACACGGCGGGCCTGCTGCGCTCCATCCCGTCGCTGCACGACGCGGGCGCGGCGGTGGAGGGCGAACGTCAGCGCTTGAAGGCCATTCCCGGCATGGTGCCGTCGCTGGGCGCGCTGCCGTCCGGGTGCGCGTTCCGCGACCGCTGCGACCGCGCCACCGAGCTGTGTGCCCGCGTCACGCCCGTGCTGGAGCCCAAGCGCGGAGGCCAGTCCGCCGCCTGCCATCATCCGGTGCCCGCGCCATGAGCGAACCGCTGGTCCAGGTGCGCGACCTGAAGGTGCACTTCCCCGTGAAGGGCGGCCTGCTGGGGCGCACGCGCGGCACGGTGCGCGCGGTGGACGGCGTGTCCTTCGACGTCGCCCGCGGCGAGACGCTGGGCCTGGTGGGGGAGAGCGGCTGTGGCAAGAGCACGCTGGGCCGCGCGGTGCTGCGCCTCATCGACCCCACCGCTGGCTCCATCCGCGTGGCCGGGCGGGAGCTGACCGGCCTGTCGCAGCGCGAGCTGCGCCCCCTGCGCCGGCAGATGCAGCTGGTCTTCCAGGATCCGTACGCGTCGCTCAACCCGCGCATGACGGTGGGGGACATCCTCGCGGAGCCCTTCGCCATCCACGGCCTCGCGAAGGGCAAGGCGCGCGAGGACGAGGTGCTGGCGCTGCTCGACGCCATGGGGCTGCCCCGCGAGGCGCGGCACCGCTACCCGCATGAGTTCTCCGGCGGCCAGCGTCAACGCATCGGCATTGCACGTGCCATCGCGTTGCGCCCGGACCTGGTGGTGGCGGACGAGCCCATCAGCGCGCTGGACGTCTCCATCCAGGCGCAGATCGTCAACCTGCTGGTGGACCTGCAGCGGGAGCGCGGGCTCACCTACGTCTTCATCGCGCACGACCTGAAGATTGTTGAGTACGTGTCCACGCGCGTGGCGGTGATGTACCTGGGCCGCATCGTGGAGGTGGCGCCGTCGCGGGCGCTCTACGCCGGGCCTCGGCATCCGTACACGCAGGCCCTGCTGTCCGCGGTGCCGGTGCCGGATCCGGAGCGTCCCCGCGCCCGCATGTTGCTGCCGGGGGAGCCGCCTTCGCCCCTGTCGCCGCCATCCGGCTGCGCATTCCATCCGCGCTGCCCGCATGTGATGGAGCGCTGCCGCCGCGAGTCGCCGCCGCTGTATCCGCTGGGCGGAGGCCACGCCGCGGCGTGCTTCCTGGCCGAAGGGGATTCGCGCAACGTGCAGGATTCGCCCGCTGTTTCCGCGTCCGGAGGAGGTGCCGGTGTTCTGGCTCAGCCATCATCACCCGGATGAGTACAACCGCACGTACGTGCTCGCGGGCGTGCGCGTGTGTGCGCGATGCCTGGGCACGTACCCGGTGCTCGCCGCCGTGTTCGTCGGCCTGTTCGCGCTGAAGGCGCCGCTCCAGTGGGAGTGGGACGTGCCGGTGGTGCTGGGGCTCACGCTGCCCGCGCTGCTGGACTGGGCGGTGGGACGCTTCCGGCCCGCGTCGGGTTCCAACTGGCTGCGCACGCTGACCGGCGTCCTGTTGGGAGTGGGGCTTGGCCGCTCGCTGTACGTCCATGTGCAGCGCCCGCTACCGGCGGTGCTGCTGGCGCAGGCACTTCTGGTGACAGGGGTGGCGGTCCCTGTCATTCTCGCCACTTACCGGCGGCCACGGCCGGAATAGACCTTTCGCGCACGGCTGTCCGTTACAGGCCTTGGGCGGTGAAGGGGATGGCACCCGTGGCTTCATGGGCACTGGGGGAAGTTTGGCACCCGAAACCTCAGACGAGCAGCTGATGCTCGCCTTCCAGGCGGGAGACGCGCGTGCGTTCGAAGCGTTGGTGCGCAAGCACCGCGCGCCGGTGTTCAACTTCATCCTGCGCTTCGTGAATCAACGGGCGCGGGCGGAGGACGTGCTGCAGGAGACGTGGCTCAAGGTGGTTCGCAGCGCCCGGGAATACGCGCCCAAGGCCCGGTTCACGACCTGGCTGTACACCATCGCGAGGAACCTCTGCGTGGACAGCACCCGCAAAGAGAGCTACCGCCAGGCGACGTCCCTGGAAGCCCCCACGGCCGGTGCCGACGGGGACGAGGGACGTCCGCTGGGCGAGGGGCTGCCGGATGACGGCGCGAGTCCGGAGCGCGGGGCGCACAACGCCCGGCTCCGGCCCCTGCTGGAGCGGGCCCTGGCGGCCCTGCCGGAGGAGCAGCGCGAGGTGTTCGTGCTGCGGGAGTACAGCGGCATCCCGTTCAAGGAGATCGCCGAGGTGACGGGCGTGTCCGAGAACACGGTGAAGAGCCGGATGCGCTACGCGCTGGAGGGCCTGCGCCGCCGCCTGGGAGAGCTGGGCGTGGACGGCGACCTGTCGGAGGATGGAAGGACGGTGGCGGGATGAATGCCCAGAATGCCCACGCGCACGAGGACCGGCTCCTCGACTTCGCCTACGGCGAGCTGCCCGCGTCGGAGGCCCAGGCGCTGGAGCAGCACGTCCATGGCTGCACGCGCTGCATGAAGGCGCTGGCGGACATCCGCGGCGTGCGCACCACCATGGCGCAGCTGTCGTCGGAACCCGCGCCGGACGCGGGCCTGGAGTCGCTGCTCGCGTACGCGCAGCAGTCCGCGCGCCGCGCCGCCGCGGGGCCAGAACCGAAGCCCTCGCGCTGGCGCCGCTGGCTGCTGCCCGCGGTGGGTCTGGCCACGGTGAGCACCTTCGGCATCCTGACGTTGACGGTCAGTGAGAACATCGACCTGTCGCCGAACCTGTCTCAGAAGGCCCCCGCCCAGGCGGTGGCGGCGAAGGAGGCCCGCAGCCAGGAGATGGCGGCGAAGAAGGAGATGGCGCCGCGGGGCCTGGTCGCTCCGACCGCCGCCGCGCCCGCGCCTTCGAGTGCGCCCATGGAGATGGACGCGCTCGAGCCGGTGGAGGGGATGGCCGATCGGAAGCAGGTCGAGGCGAAGGCCCAGCTCAAGGGCGCGGCACGGCCTTCGGACTGGATGAACGCGGGCAGCGGTGGCGCGCTGCTGGAGCGCCGCCGCGCGGACACCGAAGCACCGAGGAAGAAGATGTCCAAGGCCGTCCGGGACGCGGACGACGGGTACGCGGCGCTCGCACAGGCCACGGCCGCGCCGGCCGCGCAGGAGGCGCCTCCGAAGGAAGCGGAGGCGGACGACGCCTCCTTCGCGAAGGACGAGCCCGCGGCGCGGCGTGCCACGGGGGCGGCCGGCGACAAGTCCAAGGTCGCGAAGAGCGATTCGCTGCGGCTGGGCGGTGCTGCCTATGGCCGTGGGCTTGCCTTGGATGACGCCGCGGAAGAAAGCGTGGCCGCGGGTGCGCCACCGCCGCCGCCTCCCGCCGCCCCCGCGTCCATGGCCACCGGCACGCTCGGCGCTCAGCCCCCGTCCGCGGGCAAGGCGCTTCCGTCCGCCGAACCGAAGAGGGAATCCGCCCGCGCGGAGGCCGCGAAGCCCATGCCCGTGGAGAAGTCCGCCTCCGACGAGGCGATGACGGCGAGGGACCTGTCCGCCCAGGCCCAGGCCGCCGCGAACCAGGGGGACCGGGCCCGGGAGGCGCGGTTGCTTCGCGCCGCGCTCGCGGCCGGAGCCAGCGGCAGCGAGCGGCTGGCCCTGCTCTCACGGCTCTGCGAGTCGGAGTCCGCCCAGGGCCGGAGCCAGGAAGCCGCCGCCGTCTGCGGGCAGATCATCAACGAGGCCCCCGGCTCCAGCGCGGCGCAGCTCGCCCAGCGCCGCCTGCGTCAGGACGCGCCCCCCGCGACTCCGGCGTCCGCACCGGCCACGGCTCCCAGCAAGGCCGCCCCCTCCAAGTCCGCGCAGTAGGGGAGGGCGGCAGTCCACATGACCGATGCGTCCGGGGCCCGGGTCCTGGATAATGGGGACATGACGTCGGACGTGCACGCTCCCCCCGTGAACAGCCCCCGGAAGTCACCGCCGCGCTCCCCGCGCCGGGCCCGCCGTGGCCAGGCCATGGTGGAGTACTCGATGATCAACTGGGTGTTGATCGTCGGGCTCGTCATCGGCGCCACGGTGAAGATCCGCTGGAACGACGACCGGCAGACCAACGTCATCGACCTGTTCCTCGAGGCGTACCAGATCTATTACGACTCGTTCTACTTCGTGCTGAACCTGCCGTTCCCCTGAGGGACGCGAAGGCCGCGGATCCGCCCGTGTCGAGCCGTCCTCCCCGCCGGGCGGACAGGCTCCACGAGCCCCGGGTGTCCCGGGATTCCGCTTTGTCACGAGAGGTGGTTTTGACACCTGCTCTGGGGCATGGCTAACATCCCGGCCCGTTCGCGCCCTGGCATCGCCCCCTCGTCCAAAGCTGTCCTGCCGCCACGACGGCGCCCCACCGTTCTGGAGGACCTTGAACCATGTTGAAGGGTAAGACCCCGCTCGTCGTCGCGCTGGTGCTCGGTTTGCTCGCCGGCATCGTGGCCTACTCGGCCATCAAGAAGAAGGAATCGGATGTGCGTCGCGGGTGGAACCTGGTGCCCGTGGTGGTTGCGGGCCAGGACATGCCCGAGGGTTCGGTCATCACGTACGAGATGATCTCCCAGCGCTCCGTGCCCGAGCAGTTCGTCACCTCGTCGGTGGTGAAGCCGGACTCCGCCAACTACATCGTGAACCAGAAGGTGCTCGTGGCGCTGCAGGCCGGCGACCCCATCCTCTGGAGCCAGTTCGAGACGACGAAGGCCGCCGAGCGCCTGTCCACCAAGGTGCAGAAGAAGGCGCGCGCCATCACCATTGAAGCGAAGCAGACCACGTCCGTGGGCGGGTGGATCCGCCCCAACGATCACGTGGACATCATCGGCACGTTCCGCGATCCGCAGACGGACGAGAGCGTCGCCGTGACGCTGCTGCAGAACATCATCGTGGTCGCCACGGGCAAGATCACCGGCACCACGAACATCAACCTCATCCCGGAGAACCAGCGCGAGTACGGCAACGTGTCGCTGATGGTGCTGCCGGAAGAGGCGGAGATCCTGGTGCTGGCCGCGGAGCTGGGGCAGCTGACCCTGTCCCTGCGCAACGAGGACGACGTGGACCTCATCGAGGAGCGCGGCCGCGCGACCATCAGCACGCTGCTGTCCGGCGAGCGCACCCGCGTGCTGGAGCAGAAGCGCCGGGAGATCATCCAGATCATCAAGGGCAGTGGCAGCGGCGAGAAGGCCTCGGCCGGCTCTCCGTAGTCCTGCGCGCGGGGCCGCTTCCCTTCAGTTGAAGCGGCCCTGCCGACCCCTCCCTCATCCCCCGGGGATTCGCGCCCATGCTCGCAGGTATCGTCCTCCTTCTCGTCACCGGCTCGGTGTTCTTCTTCAGCCTGGTGATCTTCAGCGTCCTGTCGAAGGCGTATGAGCAGTACCAGGAGCGGTACGTCGCCAAGTCGATGAACGACTTGAGCGACATGTTCCTCTTCATCGACGCGCGGCAGATGTTGATCCTCAACATCGCCTGCATGTGCCTCCTGGGCATCCTCAGCTACATCATCTTCAACCCCATCCTGGCGGTGCTCGCGACCATCTTCGGCTTCTTCCTGCCGATGCTGCTCGTGAAGCACTACCGCAAGCGCCGCATCAAGAAGTTCAACGTGCAGCTGGTGGACGCGCTGCAGGCCATGGCCAACGCGTTCAAGGCGGGCCTCACGTTCCCCCAGGCCATCGAGCACGTGGCGCGCGAGGCGATGCCGCCCCTGTCCCAGGAGTTCGGCCTCTTCGTGAAGGAAGTGAAGCTGGGCGTGCCGCTGGAAGAGGCGCTCGTCAACATGGGCAAGCGCGTGGGCAGCGACGACCTGGAGCTGGTGGTCGTGTCCACCAACATCGCGCGCCAGCTGGGCGGCAACATGGCGGAGATGTTCGAGACCATCTCCACGGTGATCCGCGAGCGCTTCCGTCTGGAAGGCAAGATCGACGCGCTGACGTCCCAGGGCAAGCTTCAAGGGTGGATCGTCGCGGCCATGCCGGCGGTGCTGGGCATGGTGCTCAACTACATGCGTCCGGACCTGATGGAGCCGATGATGAACCACATCTTCGGCTACATCCTGGTGACCCTGATCGCCATCATGGAGATCATGGGCATCCTCATCATCCGGCGCATCGTCAACATCGACATCTGAAACGAGGCGCACCGTGCAGGAAGCTCTGACATTTCTGCTGATGGGCGGCTCGGCACTGCTGACCGCGGGCGCGGTGGCGTTCCTGGGCATCGGCCTGTACGCCAACGTCCTGGAGCGCTTCCTCACGGAAGTCCGGGACGAGTCCGCGGGCGGCGTGAAGGGCGCGGGCTCTGTCGCCGTCCGCAAGCTGGGCGCGATGAACCGGCGCTTCATGTGGCCGGGCTACGAGTCCAAGACGCGCCGCAAGCTCATCAAGGCGGGCGAGCCGTCGCAGTACAAGCCCGAGGACATCATGGCGCTGCAGGAGATCAGCGCCTTCTTCGCCCTCCTGGCCGGCCTGTTCGTCGTCAACGGCATCGGGATGAACCTGGCCTGGTCGCTGCTGGTGATGCTCCTGGGCCTGTTCTATCCGCTCATCTGGTTGAACGATCAGGTGAAGCGCCGTCACCTGGCCATCAGCCGCGCGCTTCCGTACAACCTGGACCTGCTGACGCTGTCGGTGGAAGCGGGCATGGACTTCACGGGCGCGCTGGCGAAGGTGGTGGAGAAGGGCCGCCAGGGTCCGCTGCGTGAAGAGCTGCAGCTGGTGCTCAAGCAGCTCAAGATGGGCAAGACGCGTGAAGAGGGGCTCAAGAGCATGATCGTGCGCGTGGACCTGCCGTCCCTGACGACGTTCGTCACGGCGCTGATCCAGGCGGACAAGATGGGCACCAGCCTGGGCAAGGTGCTGCGCATCCAGTCCACGCAGATGCGCATCGACCGGACGCAGCGCGCGGAGAAGCTGGCCGGCGAGGCTCCGGTGAAGATGCTGTTCCCGCTCATCGCCTGCATCTTCCCGACGGTGTTCATGGTGCTCTTCGGGCCCATCGTGTTCCAGTTCATGTTCGGCAACGTCGGGGGCTAGTCCTCTGCCCATCCTGCTCACCATCACCCAGGGGCTCCAGGTCGGACGGGAGCTCGCCTTCGAGCAGGCCGAGGTGAAGATCGGCCGGACCTCGGAGAACGACCTGGTGCTGCATGACCACGGTGTCTCCCGGCGTCATGCCCGCATCACGGCAAGGGATGGGCGTTACTTCGCCGAGGACGTGGGCAGCGCGAACGGCACGCAGCTGAACGGGCAGCCGCTGGGCGGCGAGAAGCAGCTGCGCGACGGTGACCGGATCACCGTGGGGCCGGTGGAGTTCACGTTCGTCTGGGTGGCGCCGGAGGATGACGACGACGTCACCCGGCCCATCCGCCGCGCGCTCGCGCCGCCGCACGCGAAGGTGTCGCCGCAGGGCGTGGAGCAGGCCTCGCTCGCGGAAATCGAAGCGGCGCCCACGAGCTACCAGCAGTCGATGCCCGCCATGGCGCGGCCCACCGCGAAGGGTGGGGCGGCTCCCTCGGTACCGGTCGCGGCGGGCCCCGCACCGCAGCGGACCTCCGCTCCCGACCTGCCGTCGGTGGGTGCTTCCGCGCCGGGCGCGGCCGCGCTGGCCAGGACTCCGGTGGGGCCACCCGTGCTGAAGGCTTCCGCGCCGGTCGCGGTGACTCCAGCCAAGGCCCCTATAGGGCCTCCCGTGTTGGCGCCCGCCGCGCCAGCCACTCCGATGGCCAGCGCTCCGGCCAAGGCTCCGGCTCCGGGTGCTTCCTCGTCGGGAAGGGCCTCGGCGCCAGGGCTGCCCGCGTTGGCGGCGTCTCCGGCTCCGTCGAACAAGGCTTCCGGCCCCGTCAGGTCCTCCGGGCCGGGACTGCCGGCGGTCGGTGGCTCGGGGCCGGGTCGCTCGGGCGCGGCGTCCCCGACCGCCCCGGAGCCCGCTCATCGCACGGCGCTCGAGCTTCCCGCGGCTGGAGCCCCCGCTGCTCCCGCGGTGGCCCCCGTGCCGCCGCAGGCCCCGGTCCTGAGCCCGGTGGCGCCGGCGGCTTCCGCGAAGCGCAAGGCCGTTCCGAACATGCCCGGCGTGGGTGCACCCGCGCTGAACCGTCCCGAGCTGGGGCGCGGCGCCGCGCGCGCGTCCGCCGCTTCCGCGTCCCGAAGCGCGGCGGCTCCGGTGTCCGGTCTGCCGTTGATGACGCCTCCGGGGCTCATGGCCCCGCCTCCTCCGGCACGGGCTCCCGCCGCACCCGCTCCCGCCGCACCCGCTCTCGTGGACCTGGCTCCGGTGGTGCCGGATGAGCCCGAGGAGCGCACGCTGATGGCGATTCCCACCGTGGGATCGCCCGAGCCCGGCTTCGCACCGCCTCCCGTGTTGCCCGCCCCGGACCTGGACGAGCCCGAGGAGCGGACGTTGATGGCGATTCCGGCGACCCCGGAAGCGCCGCTCCTGGTGGAAGAGGCACCGCGGCCACCGGACGCCTCGTCCGTGCTGCCCCTGCCCACGTTGGAGGAGCCCGAGGAACGCACGATGATGGCGATTCCGGCGACCCCGGAAGCGCCGCCCCTGGTGGAAGAGGCGCTGGCACCTGACGCCTCGTCCGCGCTGCCCGTGCCGACGATGGAGGAACCCGAGGAGCGGACCGTTCTCGACCTCCGGCCCATCACCCCGGTGCGGCCGCTCGTGGCCCCTCCGGTGCGCGTTGGCGCGGTGGCGGCCCCCGCCGGGCCCGCCTCTCCCGAGCCGGCGACCTTCGTGGGCCAGGACGACGCCATCCCCTCGGAGCCGCCGGAGGAGACCCGGGCATCGGGGACCTTCGCGGGCCAGGACGTGCCAGCCGCCGCCGCGCCGGTCCTGGCACCCCCGCCGGCCTGGAGCCCCCCGGTCCCGCCGCCCTCTCCGGAGCCGCCGACGTTCGTGGGCCGGAACCGGGCCGCGGAGCCTCCGACGCTGGACGCCGGTCCGCTCCTGCGAGAAGCCGGTCTGCTGGCCCCCTCGACCCCGCCGGACGCGGAGGGGGACGCCACCCAGCCGCTCCCGCCCGACCTGGATGCCTCCTTCGCCCAGCCCGTGCCCAACGGCCCGGTGACGGTCGTCGCGAAGGTGGAGCCCTCGTCCGCCTCGGACAAGGCCCGTCAGCGGCGTCAGCTGGGCAAGTCGCTCAAGGGGCGGTTCCTCCTCTTCTGGCAGCGCCAGTCGCTGCCCCGGCGCATCGGCTTCGCGACGCTGGCGGGGCTGGGCGCGCTGGCGGTGGTGACGCTGCTCGTGGCGCTCGTGGTGCCCTCGGCGATCCGCCTCCCCGGCCGCGAGCCCTTCAAGCTGGGCCTGGATCCGGTGACGGATTCCTTCGGCCTGGGCGAGGGCGTGCGCTGGGTCCACGCCGACGACAAGCTCTTCGACTTCCGCTTCGTGTCCCCCACGCGCGCGGTGGCGGTGCTGCACTACCAGGCCAGCAGCATCGCCCGGGACGAGGTGAACCTGTCCCTCAACGGCGTCTCCCTGGGCTGGGTCCCTCCGGACACGGCGCAGACGGCCGAGCGCGAGCTGGAGCAGGTCCTGCCCCCCAGCCTCCTGCGCCGCAACGCCAACAACCAGCTCCTCTTCGACAACGCGCTCAACCCGCCCGGCCGCGACCCCTGGCGCATCTGGAACCTGCGCCTGGAGGTCATCCCGGTGCCCGAGCTGCCGCCCGATCAGCTGGTTGCTTCCGCCCGGGAGTCCGCGAAGGCCGGGGCCCGCTTCTACGAGCTGAAGGACGTGGGCGCGGAGAACCTGTTCAAGGCGTGGCGGGAGTACCGCGCCGCGTGGATCACCCTGGAGGCGCTCGACGACAAGCCGGAGCTGTACGACGACGTCCGGGAGCGGATCGCCCAGATTTCAACGGAGCTGGACCACCGCTGCGGGCAGTTGATGATGCAATTCCAGCGGGCGGTTCAGTTCCGAAGCCGACGGGATGCGGTCGCGACCCTCGAAGACGTACGGAGACGCTTCCCTACGGCCGAGCATCGCTGCCACAATCTCGCGCTGGAAAAAGCCTA
Organism: Corallococcus carmarthensis; assembly: GCF_003611695.1. Taxonomy (GTDB): domain Bacteria; phylum Myxococcota; class Myxococcia; order Myxococcales; family Myxococcaceae; genus Corallococcus; species Corallococcus carmarthensis. The sequence goes on from NZ_RAWE01000132.1 coordinate 11,107, forward strand.
TGAGCACGAGCTTTAGGGCCCGTGCCCCCCTCAGCAGGACGCGGTGACCTCCATGTCGAACGCACCACCCCCCGCCCGCCGACGGCCTACGTCAGGTACGCCCTCCTCCGGGACCGGACAGCGCGCGCCGGTCCGCCGGTCGACCGCCGGTGCCGCCGCGGCCCGCCCCGCGAAGCTCGTCGTCGTCGCCGGCCCCATGGAGGGCGAGGAGTTCGCGCTCTCCGACCTCGAGTACACGGTTGGCCGCTCCGCCGACAACCCCATCTGCATCCAGGACACGTCTGTCTCCCGCAAGCACGTGACGCTGCGCAAGGAGTCCGCCGGCTGGATGGTCAGTGACATGGGGTCCGGCAACGGAACCATCGTCAACGGCGAGCCCATCTCCGAGGAGACGCTCCTCGCCAACGGCGACGTCATCACGCTGGGCGACTCGGAGCTGCGCTACGAGGACACCGCCAACAGCACCGCCAAGGTGCAGGCCCCCACCGGCTCCCGGCCCCGTCCGTCGTCGGCGGCGGGCCGGAGTCCCTCGGCCGTGCCCGCTCGCCCCGGACGCGAGGGCCGCGCGCGCCCGCAGACGTCGCGGGCCTCGGCCGCCGCGGAGCTCACGCCGGAGGTGCAGCGCAAGCGCATGCGGATCAAGCTCGCGGGCGCCGCCGTGCTGGTGCTGCTCTTCGCGGGCCTGGGCGTCGCGCGCTCGCGCATGCGGCACCAGCAGGAGGAGCAGGTCCGCATCGAGGAGGAGCAGCGCAAGTACCGCGAGCAGCTGGGCGGTCTCTTCCAGGAGGCCAAGAACCTGGTGCGCGAGGGCCAGTGGCAGCAGGCCAAGACGAAGCTGGAGGAGCTCCACGCGCAGGCGGGGGACTACCCCGGCGTGGCGGACTACCTGAAGGCCGCGGAGCGCGAGATTCCCAACCAGGGCCACCTGGCCACGGCCCAGGCGGCGCTGGACAAGGGCGCGCTCGCCAGCGCGAAGGCGTCCATCGAGAAGGTGAGCAGCGACACCCAGCTCTACGAGCAGCTGAAGACGGCGCGCAAGAACCTGACGGACGCCGCCGACAAGCGCACGAAGGAAGCCAAGGGGCTGCTGGACACCCGCCAGCTGGAGAACGTGCAGAAGGCCAAGGCCATCACCGACGACGTGCTCGCGACCTTCCCCGAGCACCGCGACGGCAAGCTGGTCAACGACGACGCCGTGCGCGTCATCGCGGACCTGACCCGTCCGGACCCCGTGCGCGTGGCCGCGACGCCCAAGCCGTGGGAGCCCGCGGTGGACCGCTTCCGCGACGGTGACATCACCGGCGCCGTGGCCATCCTCAACGCGTGCGCGGCCAAGACGTCCCAGTGCAAGCAGCTGATGGGGCAGGTGACGGAGTTCGGCAACCTCTACAAGAAGCTGGAGGACCTGGACGCCAAGGGCCTCACCCGCCTGCTCGCGCTGGACAAGGACATCACCGACGGGCGCCCCAGCAAGATGGCGCGCAACGCGGGCACCCGCGCGGGAAACATCTATTACAAGAGCGCCGCGGGCGCGAAGGCCGCTGGCCAGTGGTCGCGCGCCATGGAGTTCGCCCGCCGCGCGCTCCAGGCGGACCCCAGCCACACGGGCGCCGCCAACATCGTCAACGACCTCAAGGGCAAGGCGAAGGACCTGTACATGCAGGCCTACTCCATCAAGGACTCCAGCCCGGAGGACGCGCTGCCCAAGTTCCGCGACGTCGTCGCGATGACGCCGCCCGACGATGAGCTGCACGGCAAGGCCCAGGGCTGGGTCGAGAAGCTGTCGCGATGAAGAAGCGCAAGGGGTTGGAGCCGCCTCCGGCCGATGAGCCGGGGCAGGGCGACCTGTTCGGCACGTCGCTGCTTCCCCCCTTGCGTCCCGCCCCCGCGAAGGCCTCCAGCGGAGGCAAGCCGCCCCCGGCTCCGCCGACCGCGCCGGTGGCGGAAGTCGCCCCGCCGCCTCCGGCTGCTGTCACCCCGCCGCCGCGTCCGGAGCGCGCGGTGCTGTCGGTGGGCGAGCTCACCCGGCAGATCAAACAGACGGTGGAGTCGCGCTTCCCGCGCGTGCTGGTGCGCGGCGAGGTGTCCAGCTTCCGGGGCGCCAACGCGCGCGGCCACTGGTACTTCACGCTCAAGGACGCGGACGCCTCCATCGACGCGAAGGTCTGGGCGTCCATGGCGGGGCGGATCCGCTTCGCGCTGCGCGACGGCATGGAGGTACTGGCCGAAGGCAGCGTGGACCTGTACGAGCCGCAGGGCCGCTACAGCCTCATCGTGTCCCGGCTGGAGCCGGTGGGCGAGGGCGCGCTGGCGCTCGCGTTCGAGCAGCTCAAGCAGCGCCTGGCGGCGGAGGGGCTCATTGGCGACCGGCGCGTGCGGCCGCCCCGGCCCGTGCCATTCCTGCCCCGGCGCATCGGCGTCGTCACCAGCCGCACCGGCGCGGCGCTCCAGGACTTCCTGCGCGTGCTGCACTCGCGCAACCCCCGGCTGGGCGTGCTGCTGGCGGACGCGCGCGTGCAGGGCGAGGGCTCCGCGGAGGACGTGGCGCGGGCCATCGAGCGGCTGGGCCGCACCGACGTGGACGTCATCGTCGTGACGCGCGGCGGAGGCTCCGTGGAGGACCTCTGGACGTTCAACGAGGAGCGGGTGGCGCGCGCCATCTTCGCCTCGCCGGTGCCGGTGGTGTCCGCCATCGGCCATGAAATCGACTTCACCATCGCGGACTTCGTCGCGGACCTGCGCGCGCCCACGCCCAGCGCGGCGGCGGAGCGGCTGGCGCCGGTGCTGGCGGACCTGGAGCTGACGCTGGCCACCCAGTCCGGCCGGCTGCGGCGTGCCATGGAGCGGCGCGTGCTGGAGCTGCGCGAGCGCCAGGGCCAGCTCCGTGCGCGGCTGCCGGATCCGCGCCGTGAGGTGAACCATCAGCGCCTGCACCTGTCCGAACAGGTGGAGGCGATGATGCGCGTGCTGCGCCCCCGCGCGCGCGAACACCGGGAGACGCTGCGCTCCCTCCAGGAGCGGCTGCAGCGGGCGCGGCCCCAGACGCGGCTGTCTGAGCAGCGGGCCCACCTGCTCAAGCTGGCCATGCGCCTGTCGGAGGCGGCGCGCGCGGGCGTGTCCCAGCGGAGGGGTGCGCTGGCGGATGCGCGGTTGGGGCTTCAGCAGGCCTCGCCCACGGCGCTCGTGGCGGCCGAGCGGGCGAAGGTGGCGCAGGCCCGGTCGCGGCTCCTGGAGCTGCAGCGGGGCATGCTGTCGTCCGCGCAGACGCACTTCGGACGGTTGGGGGGCCGGTTGGACGCCCTGAGCCCCCTGAAGGTGATGTCGCGCGGCTACGCGGTGACGTTCCGCCAGCGGGACGGCGTGGTGGTGCGCTCCACGGCGGACGTGGTGGTGGGGGACGTGCTGGGCATCAAGCTGGCGGCCCACGGGGCGAAAACGCTGGGCGGGTGTGAAGAAATCGAAGCGACCGTTACCAGCCTGAAAGGCCCGGTGGACTGCTAGCGGGCCACCCTCTACATTCCGCGCCCCGCTCGGGGAGGTGGATGGCCGTGGCGAAGTCCGACAAGAATCCCAAGGTGGAGCCCGCCCCGGAGCAGTACGGGGACGTGGTGTCGCGCCTGGAAGAGACGGTGGCGCGGCTGGAAGGCGGCGACCTGTCACTGGAAGAGTCGCTCAAGGCGTTCGAGGAGGGCATCCGCCTCGTCCGCCGGGGCGAGAAGCTGCTCACGGAGGCCGAGCAGCGCATCGAACAGTTGCTGGTGGACGAGGACGGTCAGGAGGTCGTCGCGCCGCTGGCGGTGGCGGCCCGGCCCGCTCCCCAGGCAGCCCCCCGGACGGCCGCGCAGGCGCGTCCGCCACCGGAGGACGATGTCCCGTTCTAGGCATCAGGGGAAGGGCGGAGGCCGGGCATGTCGAAGCCGAAGATTACGATTGTCGATGACGACCGCGACACGCGCGAACTGCTCGCCGAGGCCCTGGGGGCCGAGGGGTTCGAGGTCATGTCCGCGGCCAACGGCCTGCGGTTGGTCGCGTCGCTGGAACTGCACCGGCCGCACGCCATCCTCCTGGACGTGAACATGTCCTGGATCAACGGCTTCGAGCTGTGTCAGGCCGTGAAGCAGAACAAGCAGTTCCGGGACATCCCCATCATCTTCATCAGCGGGCGGGGAGACCCGGAGGACAAGCGGCGTGGCATGGAGGTCGGCGCGGCCGACTACTTCGTGAAGCCGCTGGAACTGGACGCGCTCGTCAAGCGCATCCGCGAACTCATCCCCGCCGACGTGGCGAAGGAGCCCTGACGCCGATGGCCGCTTTCAACCTGGAACCCTTCATGCGCACGCACCAGGCGCGGGTGGAGGCGCTCCTGCTCGAACGCGCGGACCGCTGGGGCTCCGCGGGCACGCCGCCCCGGCTGGCGGAGTCCATGCGCTACTCGCTGCTCGCGGGCGGCAAGCGCCTGCGCCCCGTGCTGTGCCTGGCCTTCGCGGACGCGGTGGCGAAGTCGAGCACTGTCAACGCCGTGGCGTTGGATGCCGCGTGCGCGCTGGAGTACGTGCACACGTATTCGCTGGTGCACGACGACCTGCCCAGCCTGGACAACGACGACCTGCGCCGGGGCGTGCCCACGAACCACAAGGTCTACGGCGAGCCGGTGGCGTTGCTGGCCGGGGACGCGCTGCTCACGGAGGCCTTCACGCTGCTCGCCTCCGGGCCGGAGCCGGTGCGCGGCACGCTGTGCGCGGAGCTGGCGCGCGCGGCGGGCGCGGCGGGCATGGTGGGTGGACAGGTGCTGGACATCGCGGAGGACCGGGCGGCGACGCTGGACTACCTCTTGCGGCTGCACCGGCTGAAGACGGGCGCGCTCATCCTCGCGGCGTGCCGGATGGGTGTCCTGGCGGCCGGAGGCGACGCGGCGGCGCTCGTGAGCGCGGTGACGTACGGGGAAGCGGTGGGCCTGGCCTTTCAAATCGCCGACGACGTGCTGGACGTGACGTCGAGCGCGGAGGCCATGGGCAAGCCGGTGGGTGCGGACGCGGAGGCCGGGCGCTTCACGTTCCCGGCGGTGGTGGGGCTGGACGAGTCGCGCCGCATGGCCAGTGAGCTGGTGGCCCGGGCGGAGGCGGCGGTGCGCCCGCTGGAGGGCGTGGATGGCCCGCTGGCCGCGCTGGCGCGCTACTCGGTGGAGCGGAAGTCCTGATGGCGGACGTGCTGTCTGGCGTGACGTCTCCCTCGGATGTGCGCGCGCTCCCCGAGGACGCGCTGCCCGGCCTGTGCGAGGCGCTGCGCGAGGCCATCATCACCACGTGCGGCCGGGTGGGTGGCCACCTGGGCGCGTCGCTGGGCGCGGTGGAGCTGGTGGTGGCCATGCACCGCGTCTTCCACACGCCGCAGGACGCGCTCCTCTTCGACGTGGGGCACCAGGCGTACGCGCACAAGCTGCTCACCGGCCGGCGCGAGCGCATGCACACGCTGCGGCAGGCGGGTGGCATCGCGCCGTTCCTGGATCCGCGCGAGAGCGAACACGACGCGCTGGCGGCGGGCCATGCCTGCACGGCCATCTCCGCGGCGCTGGGGCTGCTCTCCGGCCGACAGCAGCTGGGGCATACGGGCCACGTGGTGGCGGTGGTGGGCGACGGCGCGCTCACTGGAGGCCTGAGCTTCGAGGGGCTCAACAACGCGGGGGGCAGTCCGCTGCCGCTCGTGGTGGTGCTCAACGACAACCAGATGTCCATCAGCGCGAACGTGGGCGCCATCCCCGCGCTCTTGCGCACGCGCAACGCCCGCGCCTTCTTCGAATCGCTGGGCTTCACCTACCTGGGCCCGGTGGACGGCCACGACCTGGGCGCCCTCACGCGGGCCCTGCGCGAGGCGAAGGCGTCCGCGCGTCCGGTGGTGGTGCACGCGCTGACGAAGAAGGGGCGCGGTTTTCCTCCCGCGGAGGCCGACGAGCAGACGCGCGGCCACGCCATGGGCCCGTACGAGTGGCGCGACGGCAAGCTGGTGCGCTCGCGCGGAGGACGGCCCACGTTCAGCGAGGCCTTCGCGCAGGTGCTGGGGGACGCGCTGGAGCGCGACCCCCGCGTGGTGGCCGTGACGCCCGCGATGTTGGAGGGCAGCGCGCTGACCGGTTTGAAGGCGCGCTTCCCGGACCGCGTGCACGACGTGGGCATCGCGGAGCAGCACGCCGTGACCTTCTGCGCGGGGCTGGCCGCGGCGGGCGCGAAGCCGGTGTGCGTCATCTACTCCACCTTCCTCCAGCGCGCGTACGACCAGGTGGTCCACGACGTGTGTCTGCCGGGCCTGCCCGTCGTCTTCGCGGTGGACCGGGCGGGGCTCGTGGGGGCGGACGGCGCCACGCACCAGGGCGCCTACGACGTGTCCTTCCTCCGGCCGCTGCCGGGCCTCACGCAGTGGGCCCCGCTGGTGGGTGAAGACCTGGCGCCCATGCTTGCGACCGCGCTCCAGGCCTCGGGGCCCTCCGTGCTGCGCTTCCCGCGCGGCACGCTGCCGGACGTCCCGCCGGAGCTGGCGCAGGAGCGGACCGAGGAGATGGGCCCGTCCACGCCGGGGCAACCGATGCACGACGCGCGCGCTGTGTCGGACGACGCCATGACCTCCGCGGCCTCGCGGACGAAGCCGGGTGCTCTCCCCGTGCCGGGCGCCCGCTGGCTGAAGCGCGCGGCTGGCTCCCGCCTCACGCTGGTGACGCTGGGGCCGCTGGGCCTGTCCGCGCTGGAGGCGGCCCGGAACGAGCCGGACTGGAGCGTGCTGGACGCGCGCCGGGCGTGGCCCTTGGATGAAGCCGCGCTCCTGGAGGCCGCGGCGGGCGGGCACGTGGTGGTGGCGGAAGAAGGCACTGTCCGGGGCGGCCTGGGCAGCGCGGTGCTGGAGCTGTACGCGGCGGCGGGCGTGGCCCCCCGGGTGAAGCTCCTGGGCATGCCGGACGTGTTCCTGCCGCACGGGGACGCGCGCGTGCAGCGCACGGAGCTGGGACTGGACGCGGCGGGCCTGCGGCGCGCGGGCCGTGCGCTGCTGGGAGAGGAGAGCCGGTGAAGCCGAAGAAGGAACGGCTGGACGTGCTGGTCGTGGAGCGCGGGCTCGCCGAGTCGCGCACCAAGGCGCAGGCGCTCATCCTCGCCGGCCAGGTCGTGGTGGCGGACCAACGCGTGGACAAGCCCGGCTCCCTGGTGCCCGTGGAGGCCGAACTGCGCCTCAAGGGCGAGGTGCTGCCCTACGTGTCGCGCGGCGGTCTCAAGCTGAAGGCGGCCATGGAACGCTTCGGCCTGGACGTGACGGGCCGCGTGGGCGCGGACATCGGCGCCAGCACGGGCGGCTTCACGGACTGCCTGCTCCAGCACGGCGCGGTGCGCGTGCACGCCATCGACGTGGGCTACGGCCAGCTCCACGAGAAGCTGCGCGTCGACCCTCGCGTGCGCTCCCGCGAGCGGGTCAACGCGCGCTACCTCACGGACGAGGACCTGCCGGAGAAGGTGGGCGTGGTCGTCATCGACGTGAGCTTCATCTCGCTCACCCAGGTGCTGCCGGCGGTCCTGCCGTTCCTCACTCCGGGCGGCCTGCTCATCGCCCTGGTGAAGCCCCAGTTCGAAGTCGGCCCGGACCGGGTGGGCAAGGGCGGCGTGGTCCGCGACCCCGCGGCCCGGCAGGACGCCATCGACACCGTGACGGCCTTCGTGCGCGAGCACGGGCTCAACGTGCGCGGGGTGATGGACTCGCCCGTGCCCGGGCCCGCCGGCAACGTGGAAGCGCTCCTCGTCGCCGACAGGCCCTGACGGCCCGCCGTCACTTCTTGACGGCGCGGTAGTCGCTCAGCGGCAGGGCCTGGACCAGGTTGTTGCCCACGCGCATCCACAGCCGGCCGCTGTCATCCACGGAGCAGGACAGGCTGCTGGAGACCTCGTAGCGGAACAGCTCGCCCTTTTCGGCGGAGTCCACCGCGACGATCTCCTGGGGCAGGGCGCCCTCCACGTTCGGGCCGTTGAGCAGGTAGAACTCCGGGCTCGTCGCCTGGCCCAGCTGCACCTGGAGGATGCGCAGCTGTCCGGACGCGTCCACGGACGTGCCGCCCTTGTTGGTGACGATGCCGTTCGTCGAATCCAGGAACCACACGCGCTGCGTGCCCAGGGCCGCCAGCCGCGAGCCCGCGGAGAAGGGCAGCAGGAAGTTCAGCGGCACCGGCAGCGTGGTGCTCACCCACTTGAGCGCGGAGCCCTCGCAGCCCTCCAGGTCCGTGGAGCACGCCTGCACGCGCGACTGGTTGTTGCCGAAGAGGAACCCCACGTAGAGGGTGGACCCGTCCGCGCTGAACGCGGTGACGGGCGGCTCATCCAGCTCGCCGTTGTAGGCGAAGATCTTCTTCTCCTGGACCGGCAGCATCTCCTGGCTGGTGCCGTTCGCGTCGATGTAGGCCACGATGACCTGCGGCACCTGCGAGAACTCCAGCTGCGCCACGTAGGGCACCAGCACTTGCTGGCCCTTCTCCTGCGGCGGGCTGATGGGGCCCAGCACGGCGCCCTTGTACGTCCACTGGAAGGTGCCGCCGGCGTTGGCGTGCTTGAGGCGGGACACCGTGTAGCGGTCGCGCACGAGCGCGTCGCCGTTGGCCATCACCGACAGGTTGACCAGGAAGTACGTGGGCGACGTGCGGCCGGTGATCTTGAAGCTGGAGTCCACCGCCACCGCGCCCGCGCCGGGCGTCCACACCCAGCGCTTGCCGCTGCTGCCGTTGATGCTGGTGATGACCGTGTCCTTGGTGCACGGGATGCCCATCTCCACCGAGTTGCGCACCACGCCCGCCGAGTCCACGCGGAAGAGCGTGCCGGAGCCGGTGGTGGGGTTGCCGCACCCGATGAAGGCGACGTTCGTGCCGCTGCCCTCGGCGATGAAGAAGTCCGTCACCACCTGGCCGTTCGGATCCGGGTCCTTGATCACCTTCGTCACCGGCAGGAACGTGGCCGCCTGGGGCTGGGAGACGTTCGTCCGGCCGTCCGAGCACGTCGCCCGCGCGTTGAGCGACAGGCTCACGGCGAGGCCACGGTCGTACTTGATCTCATTCGAGGCCAGCTCGAAGTCCATGGACCCGCTGGTGTACGGGACCGTCTTCAGGAACGTGTCCCGGTCGTAGATGTCCACCTGCGCCACGGAATCGCACCCGGACACGATGACCCGCACCGTCAGCGACGGGGCCGCCGTGTTGGGCTGCGGCACGGTCAGGGTCACCACCGGCGGATCCGGGGTGGGCGGCGGCTTCGGGTCACCACAGGCGGCGAACACGGAAGCGCAGAGGGTCAGCGTGGCCAGGAAGGCCCGCGACGCGAACGGGCGCGGAGGGACGGAGTGCATGGCTTCACACTCTACCGCGCTCCCTCGGGAAGCGGGCGGGGCCACGAGCCAGGGCCTCGTCCCCCGAATCCTGATCGCGAGAACCGCTGAAAACCCCGGCCGAATCATGCCTGCCCACCCAGCCTGCGGCCGGCCGTCAAGAGTGGTATGGAAAGAAAGTGACAGCCAGACTGTTTCCGCGAGGTTCCACCCCGTCAAGGGGGTGGGCAGGCGGTTCCGGTCATCGGACCGTCACGCGCGTGCGGGATTCCGGAGGAAGGACACCGGTCCGGGGTATACGTCGCGCGCCCATTTCTCACCCCTCTCGCTCAGGAGAGCCCCGTCCAGCCGCTGGCCCGCGGACGGGTTAGACGGCATGATCCGGAATCGACCATGACCCCTTTCGCACCCAACGGGTATCCGCATCGTCGTTCCCTGGCTGGGCGAGGCGGAGGCGCGCCGTGAGGATCGAGATGCTGTCGTCGGAGCAAAGGGGACGGGTGCTGGTGCTCGCGGCGAAGGCCGCGGGTGACGCGTTGGTGGAGCGGCTCACGGCGAGTGGCTACCAGTGCGCCTCCACTGAACGGGAGACCGGGCTGGCGGAGATGGTGGATCAGCTCCAGCCAGAGGTGGTGCTCCTGTCGGTGACGGCCAAGCGGGCGGCGGAGCTGCTGGAGACGGTGCGCAAGGTGGACAAGCTGAACCGCCTGCCGGTGCTGGTGGATCAGGGCCGCGCGCGTTCGGCGGAGGCCTTCAAGCGGCTGGCGGTGGACGACTTCGTGCGCGGCGCGGATGAGCTGGTGCCCCGGCTGGAGTCCGCCCTGCGCGCCTGGAGGCTGAAGGAGCGCGAAGAGCGCATCCGCATGCGCATGGGGATGCTGCTCGAAATCACCCAGGCGGCCACCAGCTCCCTGGAGCTGGAGGAGATCCTCCGCATCGCCGTGGAGAAGGTCGGCCAGGTGACGGGAACGGACCGCTGCTCCGTGGTGCTGGTGGAGGGCAGCCACGCACGCACGGCCACGGTCGTCGCGACGCAGGAGGACCCCAGCCTCGTCCAGCTGGACATCGAGGTGGCGCGCTACCCGGAGCTGCGCCGCGCGCTGGAGACGCGCCAGCCCGTCCTGATTGAAGAGGCGCAGCGCGACCCGCTGATGGCGGAGGTGCGCACGTCGCTGTTGCCGCAGGGCGTGAAGTCCATCCTGGTGCAGCCGCTCATCTGTCAGGATGACCTCCTGGGCGCGCTCTTCCTGCGCGTGTCGAAGGGCGAGGCGTCCATCGGGCGTGACGAGCAGGAGTTCGCGGAGGCCGTGGCGGGCGTGCTCGCCAACTCCATCCGCAACGCGCGCCTGCACACGGCGGTGAAGAAGAAGCGCGAGGACCTGGAGCTGGCGTACGTGGAGCGCTACCGCGAGCTCAACGACGCGAACCGCCGCCTCAAGGAGCTCAACCGCCTGAAGGATGAGATCATCGCGGTGTGCAGCCACGACCTGCGCGCGCCGCTCCAGGTGCTCCTGGGGCACGGCCGGCTCCTCCTGGAGGGGCCGCTGGAGGCGCAGCAGAAGCAGTCCGCGGACGCGATGATCCGCCAGGGCCGGAAGATCCTCACCCTGGTCGAGTCCCTGCTGGAGAAGGGCAAGGGCGAGGCGGCGCGGCTGTCCATCGAGCCCCGCGTTCTGGACGTGGCGCAGCTGTGCCGCGACGCCGTGGCGGAGCTCGAAATCCTGGCGGCGGAGAAGGCCGTGGCGCTGCGCTCCGAGTGCCCTGACAGCCTGATGCTGATTGGCGACGAGGTGAAGCTGCACGAGGTGCTGCAGAACCTCATCAGCAACGCCATCCAGCACGCCAGCGACCCGGGCTCGGTCGTGGTGCGCACGCAGCGGCTGTCGCGGCCGGACGGCGACGCGGTGCGGGTGATGGTGAGCGACAACGGGGTGGGCATTCCCCCGGATGAGCTGCACCTCGTCTTCGACCGCTACCGTCACGGGCCCAAGGGCACGGGGCTGGGGCTGGCCATCTGCAAGGAGTTCGTGGAGCTGCACGGCGGTGAAATCTGGGCGGAGAGCCCGGCCGAGGGCGGCTGCACCTTCGTCTTCACGCTGCCCCTGGCGCAGGAGGCCGCGCGCAACCCCCGGCCTCAGCCCGCGCCCGGCGCCGCGCCCGAGCAGCCGCGCGTGCTGGTGGTGGAGGACGAGCCCGAGATCGCGGCGGTGCTGTCGGAGGTGCTGCGCTCGAAGTACCGCGTGGAGGTGGCGCGCGACGGCGCGGAGGGCCTGGCGAAGGCGCGCGCGTCCCGGCCGGACCTCGTGGTGATGGACGTGTTCCTGCCCAAGCTGGACGGCCTGGACGCGGCCATGGCGCTCAAGTCCTCGTCGGACACGGCGCACATCCCCGTCATCCTCCTGTCCGCCCACCAGGGCGTGGCCGACAAGGTCCGCGCGCTCAACCTGGGCGCGGTGGACTACATGGCCAAGCCCTTCAACGCGGTGGAGCTGCTCAACCGCACCGAGCGCGCGCTCAAGTTGCGCCAGGGTGAGAAGGAGCAGCAGGACAAGACGAACTCGCTCCAGCGTCGCACCGGCAGCGATCCGGCGACGGGCCTGCTCGACCGCCGCGGCCTGCTCTTGCGCCTGGAGCAGGAAGTGGCCCGCAGCCGGCGCTACCACCGCGCCCTCACGCTGGCGGTGCTCCGTCCGGACCGCGAACTGGACGCCATGCCGCCCAACATGGGGGACGTGATGCGCAAGCGTGTTCGCCACCCGGACTCCATCGCCCACCTGGGGCTGGGCGTCTTCGCGGTGGTGCTGCCCGAGTGCAACGCCGACGCGGCGCGCACGGTCATCAACCGCCTGATGCCGGACGTGGAGAAGGTGACCTCCATCGAGTACCGGGCCGCCATGGCGGACGTCAGCCAGGACAGCGATCCGGTGGAGAAGCTGTTGGAGAAGTTGGGGGCGCCCCCGCCCGAGGTCCACTAGCCCGCGTGCGCCCGCTCCCGCTCCTCAGCCGTGCCGCCGTGTTGTGCCTCGCGCTGGCCGCCGGAGGTTCGGGGGCCGCGCCCGCGAGGAAAGTCCCGTCCCCGCACGTCGACCGCGAGGCGATGCGCGAGGCCATGGACTCGAGCGACCTCGACGACGAGCCGTCCGCGTCGTCCGCCAGCTACGCGCACTACCTCCAGGCGCGCCTGCTGCACCTGGAGGGCAACCACCGGGCCGCGGTGGATGAGCTCCGGCTGGCGCTCGCCACCGACGACGGCAACCCGAACCTCCTCACCCAACTGGGCGAGGAGTACGCGCGCCTGGGAGACCTGGACCGCGCCGAGCGCGAGCTGCGCCGGGCCGTGGAGAAGGTCCCCACGCACTACGCCGCCCACGTGCTCCTGGGCCGGGTGCTGATGGAGTCCGGCCGGGCGCCGCGCGCGCGCCAGCACCTGCGCCGCGCGATGGCCCTGCGTCCCCGCGACCCGGAGGCGTACCTTGTCCTGTCGCAGCTGTACCTCGACGCGAAGGACCCCGACGAGGCGGTGAAGGTGGTGGACGCGCTGGCCCACGCGCTGCCGGGAGAGCCCTCCGGCTACCGGCGGCTGGGGCTCGTCCTCGCCGAGCGCGGTGATGCGGCCCGCGCCGAACGCCTGCTCGTGAAGGCCTCCGAGCGCGACCCGGGCGACGTGGAGGTGTGGTCCACGCTGGCCCGCCTCTACGAGGACTCCGGCCGGGCGAAGGAAGCCGAGGACGCGCTGGCTCGCGCGCTGGAGGCGGATCCGGACAGCCGCGAGGTGCTGCTGTCCGCGGGCCGTGCCGCGCTGAAGGGCGGTTCGGTGACGCGGGCGCGGGCGTACTTCGACCGGTTGCTGTCGCTGTCCGCGTCCCCGGAGCTGGCCGTGCGGGTGGCCTTCAGCTACCTGGCCGCGGGAGAGCCCGCCGCCGCGGAAGTGGTGCTGGACGCCGCGCGCAAGGACGCGCCGGACGAGCCCCGGCTGGCGTACTACGCGGGCCTCGTCGCGGAGCGGATGCGCCGCTTCTCCGCCGCCGCCTCGGACTTCGCGGGCGTGCCCCCGGACTCGGAGGTGTTCCCCGACGCGCGTGTGCGCCAGGCCCGCTGCCTGTCGCTGTCGGGGGACCATCCGCGCGCGCAGGCGCTCTACCGCGCTGCCATGGCGGAGGCACCGGATGACGTGGAGGTCCGCGTCGGCTACGCGCGGGCGCTGGAGCGTGCCGGCGCGGCCGCGAAGGCGGAAGGGGTGCTGCGCGAGGCGCTGGCGGGGGAGGGTGGGGCGATGGCGTACGACGCGCTGGCCACCCTGCTGGAGCGCCAGGGCCGGGCTCCAGATGCGCTCGCGCTCCTGAGGGACGCCGTCGCGAAGGCGCCGAAGAACCAGGACCTGCAGTTCGCCCTGGGGACGCTGCTGGAGCGCCAGGGCGACGTGGCGGGGGCGCTTTCGCGCATGCGGGCGGTGCTCGCGCTGAAGCCGGACCACTCCGCGGCGATGAACTTCATGGGTTACGTGCTGGCGCAGCGGGGCCGGGACCTGGACGAGGCGGAGCGGCTGGTGCGCCGCGCGCTGGCGCTCCGGCCCGACAACGCGGCCTACGTGGACTCGCTGGGGTGGGTGCACTTCCAGCGCGGCGACGCGAAGAAGGCCGTGGAGGTGCTGGAGCGCGCGGTGGACCTGTCCCCGGACGAACCCGCCATCCTGGAGCACCTGGGGGACGCGTACCTCAAGGCGGGACGTACCCCGGAGGCCGTCCGGACCTGGAAGCGCGCGCTGGAGGTGCTGACGCTGGAGCCGGAGGCCGCCGAACCGGCGGATCAGCGCACCACCCTGGAGCGCAAGTTGAAGGCGCTACCCTCGACGGCGCAGGGCCGCTAAGGTCCCGGGCTCATGGCCCGCCACGACGAAGGCTTCTTCACCGGGAAGGACAACACCCGGCTGTTCTGGACGCTGGACCTGCCGGATGCGGCTCCCCGCGCGCATGTCGCCATCGTCCATGGCTACGGCGACCACATCGGCCGCTACCGGCCCGTCATCGACGCGCTGGTGCAGGACGGCTTCGCCGTGCACGGCTTCGACTACCGGGGCCACGGCCGCGCGGACGGCCGGCGCGCCTACGCCAGCAAATGGACCGAGTTCCTGGACGACCTGGACGGCTTCTGGCAGCGCGTGCGCAAGGCCGCGGGCACGGAGAAGATCTTCCTCCTGGCCCACAGCCACGGCGGCCTGATGGCCGCGCACGCCCTGGCCAAGGGCATGGACGGCCTCACCGGCGCCATCCTCTCCGCGCCCTACCTCAAGCTGGCCATCACCCCTCCGGCCGCGAAGGTCATGGCCGCGCGCATGGTGGGCACGGTGGTGCCGTGGATGAAGGTCGCCTCGGGCCTGGCCCCGGAGATGCTCAGCACCGACCCGGAAATCCAGAAGGCGGTCGGGGCGGACCCGCTGTACGTGCCCTTCGCCACGCCTCGCTGGTTCGTGGAGTCCACGGCCGCCCAGGCGCAGACGCTCGCGCTGGCGCCGAAGATTCAAGTGCCGCTGTTCGTGCTGTGCGGCCAGGAGGATGGCGTGGCGCTGCCGGCGGCGGCGCGGGCCTTCTTCGAGGCGGCGGGGACGGCGGACAAGAAGTTCAAGGAGTACCCCGGCATGCGGCACGAGCCGCTCAACGAGCGGGACCGCGCGACGGTGTTCCAGGACATCTCCGGCTGGATCTCCGCGCATCTCTGACATAATCAGGTCGCCCCGCTCCCGACGGAGCAGGCGCTGGCGAGGATCACCTCATGGCACAGGGTGAAACGGGCATCATTGGCAAGGGCATCGTCATCAGGGGCAACCTCACGGGCGGAGGGGACCTGGTCATCGAAGGGCGTGTGGAGGGGCAGATCGCCCTGAAGAACCACCTCACCATCGAAGGCACCGGCAAGGTGCAGGCGGACATCCGCGCCGAGGAACTGACCATCAACGGCGAGGCGAGCGGCAACATCGACGCTTCCACGCGCGTGGCCATCAACGCTTCGGCGAAGGTGGCGGGCGACATCAAGGCCCCGCGGGTCGTCATCGAGGATGGTGCCGTGTTCAACGGCTCCATCGAGATGGACGTGAAGTTGCCGGACGACATCTAGCATCCACCGGGGTCCGTCCCACGGTCCCCCCAGGCGTACAGCTTCGAGAAGGCGGACAACACTCATGGCGAATACGGTCATTGGTTCGAGCATCGTCATCGACGGGGAGATTTCCGGTGACGAAGACCTGGTCATCCAGGGCACCGTGAAGGGGAAGATCTCCCTCAAGGAGAGCCTCTACGTGGAGGGTTCGGGCGTCGTCGAGGCGGACATCGAGACGCAGAACGTGGAGATCGCCGGCCGCGTGACGGGCAACATCGTCGCCAGCGACAAGGTCGAGCTGAAGACGGACTGCCGCGTGGTGGGCGACATCAAGGCCCCGCGAATCCTCATCGCCGACGGTGCCTCCTTCAAGGGCAACGTCGACATGGACATGAAGGAGCGCTGATCCGTGGCCACCGCCAAGGAGCTTGCAGGCAACTCCGTCGACAACACCGTGGTGGGGCCTTCCATCCTCATCAGCGGTCGGCTCACGGGTGACGAGGACCTCACGGTCCGCGGGCGCGTCGAGGGTGAGCTCACCCTCAGCCGCACCCTCATCGTGGAGCCGTCCGGCGTGGTGAAGGCCAACGTGGCGGTGAAGAACGCCATCGTCAGCGGCGTGGTGGTGGGCAACATCAACGCCACCGAGAGCGTGGAGCTCACCCGCGAGGGCCGCATGGTGGGCGACATCCGCGCCCCCCGCGTCATCATCGTGGACGGCGCCAGCTTCCGCGGCCGCGTGGACATGGGTGACGTGGAGCCGGGCCGTCTGCCGGCCGAGCGCCCCGCGGTGACCCGTCCCCAGGCGGTGACGCGTCCCACGGTGCGTCCGGGCGCCACCCCGCCGCGTCCTCCGACGCCGCCGGCCGCCCCGCCGCGCACCGCCCCGACGC
>NZ_RAWE01000133.1 GCF_003611695.1 Corallococcus carmarthensis
GCTATGGGGTGGTGGGGGCCCAGCTCGCCGTGTTGCTGAGGGAGCGCCACCCGGACCTGCCGCTGCTCATCGCCGGGCGCCGGGAAGGGCCCGCCAGGGAGCTGGCCGCGCGTCTGGGGAGGGCGGAGGGCGTCGCGCTGGATGTCCGCTCGCCCCAGGCGTTGGCGGCGCTGGGGGGGAAACCCCGGGCCGTGCTGTCCCTGGTCAACGACCCGGAGGACACGCTGCTGCTGGCGGCGTCGCGCGACGGCGTGCCCGTGCTGGACATCACCCGGTGGACGTCCCGGTTGAAGGCCACGGTGCTCCGGCTCTCGGGTGCGACGCCGGGCGCGCCGGTGTTGCTTGGCTCCGCGTGGATGGCGGGGCTGGTGCCGCGCCTCGTGGCGATGGCGGCCCGGAGGGTGGGGCGCCTGGAGCGCGTGGAGGTGGCCATCCGCTTCGCGCTCGCGGATCAGGCAGGTCCCGACTCGTTGGAGTACATGGACCGGCTGGGCCTGTCCTTCGAGGTGACGGAGGACGGGCAGGAGCGGCAGGTGCTGCCGCTGACGGACGGCCGGCGGGTGAGGTTTTCCGATGGACGGCACACCCGGGTCTTCCGGCTCGACACTCCCGAGCAGGCGACGCTGCCGCGGGTGCTGGGGGCGCGCACGGTGACGACGCGGCTGGGCTTCGACTCGGGCTCCGCGACCTGGACGCTCGTCGTGCTCCAGCGGCTGGGGATCCTGCGGCTGCTCCAGCACCCCCGCTGGGCGTCGCTGCGCCGGACACTGCTCACCGGCAGCAACACGGGAGGCGAAGCCGCGTGGGTGGCGGACGTGGAGGGCGAGCGCGGGCAGGTCCGCATCGAGATGGTGGATCCCCGGGGCCAGGCTCACCTCACCGCCGTCGGAGCGCTGCTGGGCGCCGAGCGGCTCCTGGGGCTGGACGGAGCGCCGCCGCCGCCCCCGGGCGTGTGGTTCCCGGAGCATGAGCCCCGGCCGGAGGAGACGCTGGCCACCCTGCGGGCCTGCGGCGTCGAGGTCCGGATCGACGAGCACCTGGCGCGCGAGGTGGCGTGATGGCCCGCCGCGTGAGCAAGAAGGTCCCGGGGACACTTCCCTCGGCGAGCCCCCGGAAGGGGACGGCGGTGCACGCCAAGGGCACCGAGCGCGTGGAGCGCATCCTCGACGCGACCCTGGAGGTCCTGGCACAGGACGGCTACGCGGGACTCACCCTGCGGGTCGTGGCCCAGCGCGCGGGTGTGAGCCTGGGCAACCTCCAGTACTACTTCCCGGCCAAGCAGGACGTGGTGCGGGCGCTGCTGGCGCGCTACCTGGAGCAGGCCCTCCAGCGGGTCCGCGAGCGGGTGGAGGGAGGAGGAAGCGAACCGGCGCAGCGGCTCCGGCGCGCCGTGGACGCCGTGCTGGAGGACCAGGACTCGGCGCAAGCCTGCCAGTTCTTCGCGGAGCTGTGGGCGATGGCCGCGAGGGACGCCATGGTCGCCGACGCGCTCAAGGTCTTCTACGCCGGCTATCGCGCGGGCGTCGTGGAACTGCTGCGGGAACTGGCGCCCGGCCTCACTCCGGCGCGCAGGGAGCGGCGCGCGGCCCTGCTGGTCGCCTTCTTCGAAGGCCTGTCTCTCTTCCGGGGCAGCGGGAATCTGCGCGACGCCTCGGTGCCGGGACTGGATCAAGAACTGCGCGTGCTGCTGGAGCAGGTGCTGCTTCCAAGGCCGGCTCAATAGTCAGATAGAGGCCGAGTCCATGGGCGAGCCCTCGGACGAGGCCCTCGATACAGCAAGTCGCCCCACTCGTTGCCGCGCAGTGAGGCCTTCATTCGGTCAGCCAGAAGTACGCGTTGCCGCTGGCCAGGGCCTTCGCCAGGAATTCACTGAACGAAGCGGCAATCTGCTCGACGGCGGGATACGTCTCGTGGAACGCATCGAGTAGGACGTAGCGGCCATCCACCGGGTGGCCTACGTCCACGAGCACGTAGTCGCCGTCTTGCAAGTAGAGGAGTGTGTACCAGGACGCGGATCCGTAGGTGTCGGAGTCCTCGTGACGCATCGTGATGCGCGCGCGTTCGATTTCAGCAAGCGAGAGGATGCGGTAGTTGGGCGCCCGCTCGCGTGGAGCGAAAAGTGTGGCGCCGTCGCAGTGCAGATAGAAGGCCCGCATGTCGCTGTCGAGCTGCCAGCCGACGCGCGACTCGAAGGAGTCCACCTGGTCCGCGGTCGCGGACGGATTGGGAAAATGGTGAGCGGAGACCTCGGCGAGCAGGTGCTGCATGGGCGTGGGCATGGCGGCGGTCTCAATCGACGTAGGGGCGCGAGGGGCCCGGTGTGAGCCACTTTCCGCCCGGCGCGTAGCAAGCCGGATACTCCTTGTTGAAGACGTCGTGCACATCTCCAGGCACTGGCAAGATGTTGTCCGCAGCCGTGGCGGGGCCGCCGTGCGCGAGGTCGAAGATGTGGTGGCCAGGCCAGGGATCCTTACCTGCAGGCCAGGCACCATAATCCCGGGCCCAGTCCTCGCGGAATGCGGCGCGGGCATTGTTCCACTTCGTGCGCTGCTGCTTGACGTTGGCGATGGCGGGGTAGTCGCAGCAGCAGTGGGTGATGGCCAGCCGTCCCCCTGCCTCCGCGGGCATGAACAGGTAGCGCCCTTGCCAGTCGCCTTTGATGTCGGCCAGCCACATGCAGCCCATGAGCGCGTGGCCCTGGGCCGCGCACTTCGACTCGCACCGAGACAGGAACGCGGCGCTGCACTGCCAGGGCCCGTAGTAGATGGTTGTCCGGAGCTGGCCGCCGTCCGGCGTCGTGACGACCGGGCTGACCCACTTCGCGCGTGCAGGACTGCCTCCGCCGCCAACGGTGGCCGAACCGCATCCGCTGAGGCCGAGGAGGGCGATGGTGCTCACGGTGCGGCAGGGGGCAAGGCCGAATGTCATGGACAGCCATGACAGCACGGCAGGCGCGGCAAGTTAAGGGCAGGAGCCCGTCCACTGAATCGAGGCAAAGAGTCTCCAGCCCCACCGCAGGAAGCGCGAGGCCGACTTGTCTGTCGCGCACGCCAACGTGTACGCGACTCATCGAGCCGAGGAGCCCTGCGTCAGAACGAAGGCAGGTCGGACGCCAGATGCGACGACAGCCCACCGTCCATCACCAGGGTGCTGCCATTGACGTAGCCGCCAGCGGGCCCGACGAGGAATGCCACCAGGCCCGCCACCTCTTCCGGCGTTCCGAAGCGCTTCGCGGGGATTCGTTCCAGCAGCCGCTCGCGTGAGGCAGCGGGCGCCTTCGCCAGCATCTCCGTCTCGGTGTAGCCGGGGCAGACCGCGTTGCAGGTGATGCCGTAGGCGCCCCATTCCGCGGCGATGGCCTTCGAGTAGCCCACGAGCGCGTGCTTGGTGGCCGCGTACGTGGACGATTGCGCACCACCAAAGAGACCCATGATGGACGCGATGTTCACGATGCGCCCGTAGCCCTGCGCCTTCATGCGCGGCAGCGCCCAGTGACACAGGTTGCGCACGCCCTCCACGTTCACGCCAAACAACTGGTCCCACTCGGCGACGCTCACCTCGTCCGCGCGATGAAACGGCCCGCCCATGCCCGCGTTGTTCACGAGCACCCGGGGCACGCCCACCTTCGCTTCGAGCCGGTCGAGCGCTGACATCACGTCGTCCCTGCTCGCGACGTCGCAGGCCAGCGGCCACGCGCGGCCCCCGGCCTCGACCAGCTGCTTCTGAAGCTGTTCCAACGCGGCGACGTCACGAGACAGCAGGGCCACTTCGAACCCGTTCCGTGCCAGCTCGGTGGCGATGGCCGCGCCAATCCCTCGGCTGGCTCCGGTGACGACAGCGACAGGTACCTTCGATTGCGTCTCCATCACAGGACACCCTGGGGCGGGACGAGGCGGAGCTCGTCGACCCGCACGTTCGGAGGCTTGATGGCGATCTCCCAGATGCACTGGGCCACGTCCTCCACGGAGAGCATGTCCGCGGGACTGAACTCCGGCCGCGACTTCCAGAAGGAGGTGTAGACGGCGCCGAGCGACAGGAGCGTCGCGCGGATGCCGAACGCCTTGCCCTCCTCGTTCAGGACGCCGGTCAGCCCGCGGACGCCATGCTTGGTCGCGGCATAGGCCCCATTCATGGGGAGCGTGAGGTGGTCGCTCACGGAGCCGATATGGATGATCCGGCCACCGCCTCGTGGCTTCATCCGCCGGAACGCTTCGCGAGCGCACAGGAACGTCCCGGTGAGGTTCACGTCGACGGTCCGCTGCCAGTCCTCGAGAGACGTCTCGTCGAGGGGCTTGAAGACGCCGACGCCCGCGCAGTTGACCAGGATCGAGAGGGGACCCAGCTCCGCCTCCGCCTTGTCGAACAGGGACTTCACGGAGTCCTCACGCGTGACATCCACCCGCAGCGTGTCCGAGGTCTCCGTCGCCACGTCGTTCGCGGCGCACACCACGCGCAGGCCCTCCGCGCGCAGCTTGTGGGTGACAGCGCGTCCGATGTCGCCGGTACCGCCGACGACGATGACATTCCGAGTGCTCAAGCGCCGGGCCTTTCCAAGGGGCTGCTTCGCCCGTATCTACTCAGGCGCGCCCTGTTCGATCCACGTGAAGACGAGGTCAATCTCTTCTTCGGGGATGGGCGGCAGGCCCAGGGGCATGCCCAGCACCTCCAGCTGGAAGTGCCCCTCCAGCTCTCCCTGCCGTGCGAGCAGCGCGGCCACCAGCCGGGGCGTCCCATCCTCCAGCCGGTCCGGGAGCCCGCGGAACTGGCCGTCGCGCTTGACACCTCGGACGATGCCGGCCCGCGTGGCCAGGTCGAGCGAGGCGCCGTCGTAGCCGAACCCGCCCGTGTTCCCCGGCCCCTGATCTCCCGGGCGCCGCATGTCGGAGTGACAGTGGAAGCACAGTTGACGTGAGAGTTTCTGGGCCACCTCCGGATAGTGCACCTCGCGCTCCAGCATCCGGGGCCGGTACCGGGGCCGGGGGACGGCCGCCACCTCCGGAAGGGGCTCGCTCAGGAAGGCCACCAGGTCCTCGACCTGCCGCGGGGTGAACGGGAAGGTGGGCATCTGCGTGCCGGGGAGGATGCGGTGCGGATCCGTCAGCCAGTTCCGCAATTGCGCCAGGGACATGCGGTCGCGCACATGGCGCAGATCCGGGGCCCGCCTCCGCGCCGAGGGGCTGTTGAACTCCTGAGCGCCGTAGCGCAGGGACGCGAGCGGGAAGTCCCCTCGGAAGTGACAGCTCGCGCACGCATTCTGCGCGTAGAGCGCCCGGCCCGCGGCCGCGTCACCTCGTGCGGGCTCCGCTGACTCCTGCTCGGTCACCGCGAAGAAGTCCGCGATGAGCTCCGCGTCCTTCGGACCGATTTTCATCCGGGGCATGGTGGCGCCGTAGAGCGGCCTGACCACGTGCGGCGCCTGGAGCCATGAGGTGAGCCAGCCGCGCTTGACCCGCTGGTTCAGCGAGCCGAGGTCCGGGGTCCGCATCAGGTGCGTGAGGTGCCCCTTCCACCGCTCGACCTCCGCCGCTTTGTACCAGAGGTCGAGCCTCCCGGCGGTGATGGCCTGGTGGCATGTGACGCAGTTCTCGCTCATGCGCGCGGACACCGGCTCGAGTCCGGGCACCACGTGGCAGCGGTTGCACTGGAAGTGCTCCACGGCCTCGCGCGGACTCTCCGGCGAACGCTGGGTGGGAGCGAGGACTTGCGTCGGCAGGCGAAGCGCCAGCACGTCCGCGTCACGGACGAGCACATAGCCACCCCCGGCCGCGGCCACCACGAATGCAACGCCAGCCAGGGACGCGAGCGGAAGGGAGCGCAGAGCCACGAAGGAGGTCCCGGCGCGGCTCAGTACTCGTAGACCTGCTTGAAATAAGGCTTCGGGTACTGACAGAGATTCGGGAGGAGGTACGTCTCCCGGGCCATCCCCATCCCCAGCACCAGCAGGACCGACGTGACCACCAGCCCCACCAGGGTCACCCGGGCCTTGTCGCCGAACAGCCGTCGGCCCGGGCCGTGGAAGAACGCAGCCTGGAGGAGGAAGAGCAGCACGGGACTGGCCACCAGCGCCGCCAGCAGGGGGCGGCGCACCGTGCACTTGGAGATGGCGCTCGCGCTGAAGTGGAGGAGCGGCCCGGCCACCGAGACCGTTTCCAGCAGCAGGACCAGCGCGACGCCGACGAACAGGAAGAAGCCTCGGCGCGCCCTGGACGGCTCGGGCTGTCCCATGGCGGCCGGGCCCCAGACGTTGCGAAGGACGACGCGGTGCAGGAACACCGCGCCCACGGTCCAGAAGATCAGGTCGACCCAATAGGACTGGCTGAAATCCCTGTAGCTGTCGTCCATCGCGTTGATGCAGGCAATCGCATGCAGCGGCCAGAGGACCAGGGCGCAGAGCAGGGGTGGGACGAGGGCGCGGGGACGCATCCGGTGAGACTATCAGGCACTTCGCTGGGAGTGCGAGTGAGCCCACCGGGCGGCTGAGCCCAGCGGCCGGGCCGGAGCCGTGCATGCCGGGCGCACGCTGCCGGTGAGCACTCTCGGGGCCTACCCTTTGGCGTGCGCCCTGGAGGGACGGCGAGCCCCAAGGGCTGGCGTCCCCCTGGCTGGCAGGTCAAGCCGGCGCACCTGCCGGGAGTCCTCATGGAGCACCTCCTCACCCACGCCGAGCAGCCCGCCGCGGCGCGCCAGGCCAGACGTGCAAGCCGGGCCTGGCCCCGCTGGCTCCGCTACACCTTGCCGGGCTCCTGGGTCGCGCTCCTCTTCGCATGTCTGGCTTTCACGCCATCCCTGTTGCCTCGCAGCGGGCCCTTCCAGGGGTTCGTCAGTGGTCTCAGCGCGGCGATTGGCTATGGGCTCGGGTGCCTGGGGGCGTGGCTCTGGCGTGAGTTCGCGAACCGTCCGGCGAGGACGCCCCGACGGCGCGCATGGGATGCCTTCTTCGTGACGGCCATCGTGGCGTTGGCGGCATCGCTGCTGCTGGGCTGGCATTGGCAGCAGCGCCTCCGCGAGCTCATGGGCATGCCCGCTTCGGGCCGCGCGGGGTATCTGCTCGCGCCCTTCGTCGCGGCGGTCGTCTTCTTCCTGCTCGTCGCCGTGGGACGCGGTCTGCGTGCCGTGTCCCGCGCCCTGGCCACGCGGCTCGCCAGACACATCGGTCCTCGCGCGGCCCGGGCAACGAGTGGACTGGCGGTGGTGGTGCTCACCGCGCTGATCGCCAGCGGCGTGCTGTGGGACGGGCTCATCTCGATGGCGGACCGCACCCTGGCGGTGCAGGACACGATGACCGACGAGGGCGTGGTCCCACCTCGCACCGCGCTGCGCTCCGGGGGCACCGGCTCACAGGTTCCGTGGGAGTCATTGGGACGGGAGGGACGCAACTTCGTGGGGCGGGGGCCCTCCGTCGAGGAGCTCTCCCAATTCCATGGCTCCGCCGTGAAGGAGCCGATCCGCGCGTACGCGGGCTATGCCTCCGCGCCGGATGCGGAGGGCCGCGCCGCGCTCGCGGTGGATGACCTGGAGCGGGCCGGTGGCTTCGACCGCGCGTACCTGCTGGTGGTGACGACCACGGGCAGTGGCTGGGTGGTGCCGGAGGCCGTGGATGCCTTCGAGTACATGGCGCGCGGCGACTCCGCGATCGTCGCCATGCAGTACTCGCACCTGTGGTCGTGGCTCTCCGTGCTGGTGGATCAGGAGCGGGCCAAGGAGTCCGGCCGCGCGCTCTTCGACGCGGTCTACGAGCGCTGGTCGAGGCTCCCTCCCGGCCAGCGCCCGAAGCTGCTGGTGTTCGGAGAGAGCCTGGGCTCCTACGGCGGAGAGACGGCGTTCAGCGGCGAGCGGGACCTGGCCAACCGCACCGACGGGGTGCTCTTCGTCGGGCCGCCGAACTTCAACACCCTCTATCGCGCGTTCACCGACCACCGCGATCCGGGCAGCCCCGAGGTGGAGCCCATCTACCGTCAGGGCCGCATCGTCCGCTTCAGCCGCCGGCCGGGCACCGACATCCCGCCCGCGTCCGCGCCCTGGGGAGACTCCCGCGTGCTGTACCTGCTCCACCCCTCCGACCCCATCATCTGGTGGAGCCCCCGGCTCCTGGTGCAGCGGCCGGACTGGCTGCGCGAGACTCGAGGCGATGACGTCCTGGGCCAGATGGTGTGGATCCCCTTCGTGACGTTCTGGCAGGTGACGGCGGACCTTCCCCTGGGAATGGAGGTGCCCGCGGGCCACGGCCACGTCTACACCGCCGAGCACGTGGACGGCTGGGCCGCGCTCCTGCGGCCTGAAGGCTGGAGCGCGGATCAGACGGCACGGCTGCGGAACCTCCTCCTCTCGCGGGACGCCTCAAGAAACGACTGAGCGGAGGAGGCTCCACCGCGCGCTCACGGTGCGTTGAGCCAGTCGAAGTGGTGGTCCAGCGTGAACGTGCCGTCCGGTTGGTCAATGCGCACCAGCAGCCAGGGCGGCACCGTGCCACCCAACACCGCGGGGACGTTCATCGGCTGGCGGCGCGGATCCTCGTAACGCCTCACGGTGCCGGCGCTCAGGGCCCCCATCCGCAGGCCCGGCAGCGGGGCGCTGGGCGTATGGCAGGACTGGCAGAAGGCATTGCCGCTGGTGTCCGGGCGCGGCACGTCGGCCTCCAGCGCGGGCATGGCCATCATCGACGAACGCATGCAGCGCTCCCGCCACTCCTGCACGGGGTTGGGATTCTTGTGCACGCGGTCGATGCACAGGTGCTCACCGGACTGGGCCGGGTAGTCCAGGGGCTCCACGTAGGACTCCAGCCGCATCTGTTCGCAGAGGCGCCAGCCCGCTGCGTTCGGGTACTGGAGTGCACGGGTGCGCAGCGCCTCCAGCACCGGCGAATACAATTCGTACTTGCGGAAGGCCAGGTTCACCGTCGTCCCCAGCGCCTGGTTGCACATCAGCTCGTCCACCCACGGCCGCGACGCATCCCCGGGCGACAGCGCATAGATGCGCAGCTCGTCCACCCAGCCCTGGAAGGGCAGGCGCGCCTGGCCCCGGACGAAGTCCGGCCCCGGGTCGCTGAGCGTCATCCACGTCCAGCCATTCATGGAGTTGAACATCGGGTCGTAGCCCAGGTCCTGCGCGGCCACGGGCAGCGTCGTGTGCGGCGTGCCGTTGATATAGAACGTGAGCTTCCGCTGGCCCGCGTCGGTGAAGACCTTCATGCCGAAGTGGAAGTAGCGCCCGGACTGCACCAGCGAGCCCAGGTTCACGGTGAACGTGGAGCCCGTGCGGCCGTTGTAGCCCGTCAGTTCGTGCCACACGGTGTTGTTGCTGTCGCGCGCCTGCAACAGGCCCACCCACGAGTTGTCGGAGAAGTAGAACAGCGTGCGCGGCAGGGTGCGCACGACGGCACCGGGGCGGGCAGGCGGCGCCTCCATCCGTGAATCCAGCCAGACGCCAAACAGCCAGTCCCGGCGCGAGCTGTCCACCAGGTAGCCCATGTCCATGAAGTCGTTGAGTCCATCCAGCCAGACGCCCTTGCCGCTGACGCCGCCCAGCGCCACCGGTTCGATGCGCGCACCGCCTCGCAGCCGCACGCTGGAGGGGGGCTGCGGGCCATCCGTGCCGAACAACGGGCTGCCCGTGGCCGCGTTCTGCGCCAGCGGGTTGCGCATGAAGCGGAAGTCCGCGACGCCGCCTCCGCGCACGTAGGCCCACGCGTTGCGGGTGGGCACGAAGCCGTCCTGCGGGAAGGTCTCCGCGCGCTGCGGACCTTCCGGAGACACGTCCATGCGCATCGCCGCGTTCATGTGCGCCACCACGAACGCGCGCTTGTTGAGGTAGTCGTCGAAGGCCACCTCGGAGTTGCGCTGGGTGTTGGACTGGAAGTTCCACACCACGTCGAACGGCAGCGTGGGCCGCAGGACATTGAAGGTGTTGAGCTGGTTCTCGAACGAGAACAACTGCGAGCTGCCCTTGGGCGTCAGCGGCACGTCCGCGCCCGCGTAGAGGCGGAGGGAATAGGTGCGCTGGTAGCGGGCATCGTCGGTGCCACCCAGGTCGGTGATGCTCATGCCGTTGTCCAGGATGACGGCCTTGCCGTGCGTCCAGGCGCCCAGCACGGAGATGGCCTGCGCCGGAGCGCGGTCCGGATTGAAGCGGGCCCGGTCCGTGTCATTCGCGGGCGCGATCCACAGATACTCGCCGAAGGACGCGGGGGAGAAGCGGTCCTCGCTCAGCACCTGCCGCGCGTAGTAGCCGTCATGGGGGTTGTTCTTCGCCGCGAAGAACAGGTTCTTGCCCTCGCGGTCCAGCCACGCGTACGCGCCCTGGTTGCGCACGCCGAAGGGGATGGCGTTGCCCAGCGTGTCGCGGAAGTTGCGCGGCTGGCCGTTGATGACCTGCGAGCGGGCCAGCTCGTAGCGGGTGTTCACCGCCGGGTCCATGGGCATCATGCTGATGGGCTTGAAGTGGCTCCAGCTCGCGGCCTGGCAGATGGAGCCCGAGGCCGCGTAGAAGAGGCCGCCCATGTTCAGGATGAGCATCCGGCCGTCGCCGCTGGTCGCGGGCTCGAACATGGCCAGGTGCTTCTCGCCGGGCCCGTTGCCGATGATGCCGTTCCAGGTGGAGCCGTTGCCGATGACGGCGTCCTCGTCGTCCTCCACCATCAGGTCTCCCGCGACGCTCTGCCGGTCGAAGAACTGGCACCACTTGGGGGCGGTGGCGGCGGTGTTGCGGTCGTAGACGGTGAAGATTCCGATCTGCCGGGGGACGTAGCACTGGAAGCCGGGGTTCTGCGTGAACAGGCGGCGCCAGTCGATGGTGTCCGGCGTCCCGGGGACGCTGTACGCGGAGCCGGCGCTCATCTCGCCCCAGTTGGAGCCATGGGGATTGAAGGGGCGGAACGGCGGCAGGTCCCAGGTGGGCAGGGACTTGAGCTCGCCTTCGGGGTTGCGCGGATAGACCCACAGGCCCCAGTTCTCCACGCCGCCTCCCACGGCGTCTCCGGCCGTCACGGACTTGGGGTTGCGCACGAAGACGGTGAGCGCCACGGAGCGCAGCTCCCAGCGCTGCCCGGTGGACGCGACCATGCCGTAGACGAGCGAGATGTCGTAGCAGTCACCGGAAACCCACGGCGAGGTGGACTCGTAGCGGGCCCGGCACGCCAGCGGGTTGCGGCCGTGGCCGCCCGCGTTCAGCGACGACACGGAGTCCTCGCACATCGTGCTGTGGAGCATGTCCGGGAAGTCGCCGTTGTTCTTCACCGCGAGCCGGCTGAAGCCCGGCATCGGGTTGAAGGCGACGAAGGGATGGAGCCCCGGCTGCCAGGCGGGCTGCACGTAGCGCTGGCCCTTCTGGGCGAAGTCGTAGCGGAAGTCCTGGCCCAGCAGCTCCGGCCGGAAGGTGTACAGGGTGGAGCCCTCCCCGCAGCCGCGGCAGCCGCCGCGCACGAAGAGGCGTCCGTCATTGCTGCCCCGGTTGAAGGGCAGCACCTGGATGGCCTGCGACGCATCCACGGCTTCAGGCGTGCGCGGCGGGCTCCAGCCGTTGTCGTATTCGAACGGAGGGAACGGCTGCATCACGGCGGTGAGGGCCGAGGGGTGCACGGACAGCGGCATGGCGCCCGAAGAGCGGTAGGGACGCGTCGCCGCCGACAGCTCGCGGAAGATGCTGGGGCGCTGGGGGTTCTGGTCGTTGAAACAGTTGTCGACGCGGCTGTAGTCGCTGGAACACGCGGGGGTGCCCACGAAGGCCACCTCGGAGAACTGCGTCGGCGTGTCCAGCCGGGCTTCGGACGTGGCGAGCGGCGTTGGCGGAGAGGCGTCCGCGGAGGGCGGTGAATCACACGCCATGCTCACGCTGAGCAAGACAAGGGCGCAGGCCCGCCAGGGGCCTTGAAACACGGAAGGGAAGGGCATGACACACGGTGTAACCGTCTCACGCCACCCGTAGCAACTGCTCTGGGGGCGCGCGGGGGCCTCGCCTTTGATGCAGAGCCCTGACACATCATGGCGCAGGAATTGGAAGTGCCTGCTGCCTGCCCCGTAGAGTCGCGCTCCTGATGACGCTCTCCTTGTTGGGTTTCGTCCGTACTCTACGGCGGCGCCAGCTGCTGCGCCGGCCCTTTCCCCCGGGATGGTCTGCCTATCTGGAGCGCCATGTCCCCTTCGTCCAGGAACTCGCGCCGGAACCGCTCCAGCGATTCCTGGACCTGCTCAAGCTCTTTGCATGGGAAAAGGAGTTCATCGGGGCAGGGGGGCTCACCCTCACGGATGAAATTCGGGTCGTGGTGTCCGCCACGGCCGTGCGTCTCGTGCTGTACCTGGACCTCTCCTATTACGATCGATTGCGCGAGGTCATCGTCTACCCGGATGCCTTCAAGCTGCCGGATCGCACGGGCGTGGTGCTGGGGGAGGCGAAGAATTGGGGCACCGTCATCCTCTCGTGGCAGGCCGTGCTGGATGGGTTGCGAGAGCCGCGGGACGGCCACTCCACGGCCACGCACGAGTTCGCCCATGTCCTGGACCGGGAGGACGGAAGCTTCGATGGCACGCCCCACCTGCGCCGCTACTCCCATTACGCAGCCTGGGCTTCCGTGATGGGTGAGCACTTCCTCAAGCTGCGCGAGGGCCGTCCCCTGGAGCGGGCGGTGTTGGATGACTACGGCGGGCTCAACGAGGCCGAGTTCTTCGCAGTCGCCACCGAGTCATTCTTCGAGAAGTCGCGCCAGATGAAGGAGAAGACGCCCGACCTCTACGAGGAACTCAAGCGCTTCTATGGGTGGGACCCCGCGCTCGGGCACTGACAAAGGCCCCTGCACCTGGTGCGGTCCGCCCGCGCATATGACCGGACGCGCGGGATTGTCGCTCCGTCATCGACAGGCCAGGACGGTTTGACGTGGGACCGAAGCGTGCTTCGCCGGATTCCCCTCATCGGCCGGTGCCGCCGAACCGCGCTTCGCCGCCGCCGCGTGACTCGCTGAGGAGGGGGGATCCTCGGAGGGGCTGGCACATGCCCTGCTAGTGCCCGGGCTGGACCCGTGGCCAACGAAGCCGGCCCCATCACACGAGGAGCAGAGCATGCACGACGTGGATCGCACCTACCGGGAGCTGGAGGGGGAATCGTTCGAATTCGAGTTCAACGCCGAGAACGAGTGGGGCGAGGTCTTCAACGAGAACGAGCTGAACGAACTCGCCTCGGAGCTGTTGGAGGTCAGCAACGAGCAGGAGCTGGAGCAGTTCCTCGGCAACATCATCAAGAAGGTGGGCGGCGCGGTTGGCCAGTTCGTGAAGTCTCCCCTGGGCAAGCAGCTCGGGGGGATGCTCAAAGGGCTCGCCAAGCAGGCCCTGCCGATGGTGGGCAGCGCGCTCGGCAACCTCGTGGTCCCCGGCGTGGGCGGTGCTGTCGGCGGCAAGCTGGCCTCCATGGCGGGTCAGGCGTTCGGTCTCGAACTGGAAGGCCTGAGCCAGGAGGATCGCGAGTTCGAGGTGGCCAAGCAGGTCGTCCGGCTGTCCGCGGACGCCGCCAAGGCGGCCCTCTCCGCACCGGGGAACTCCGCGCCCCAGCAGGTGGCCAGCGCGGCCATCAATCAGGCCATCCAGAAGTTCGCCCCCGGCCTCTCCAACCAGCTGGCGATGCGCGCGGCGGGGACCGGAGGCCGCAGTGGCCGCTGGGTGCGCAAGGGCAACAAGATCATCCTCTTCGGGGTCTGACGACCATGTCCGACGGCTCCTTCGCCTCCTGGATGCTGTCTCAGGAGGCCCGCGCGCTGCTCACCCGCCTCGAGCGCATCAAGTCCTTCGCCATGTCGGAGACGATGGTCCCGGCAGCCACGCTCTCCGTCGAGGCGCAGGCGGCGGTGGAGCGCTATCTGATCAAGGGTCGCCGCGAACTGCGGACCCAGATCCACCAGTACATCTCCTGGGTGGAGGGCCCGGAGGGCCGTCGGGCGACACCCGCGGAGGCGCACCGGCGCTTCACCTTCCTGCGGTTGCGCTTCAACGTGGTGCTGTCGCACTTCGACATCTTCAGCGAGGCCCTGAGTCAGCGCAGCGAGGCGGAGAACGGTGTCTGGCTGGCTGGGATGGATGTGCTCTCCAAGGACGCGCTGGCGCTGCCCGGCTACTACGAGGTACCGCCCGTCATCTGCTACCTGGCCCGCGGACCCGGGGCGGCCATCCGCCGCGCGCGCACGCGCTTGCCGGGGGGCGGGGAGAACCCGGCGGCCATCATCCGCGTCCCACGCGAGCGGATGATTGGCAGCAGCCTCGCCTCCTCGCTCTTCCACGAGGTGGGGCACCAGGGCGCGGCGCTGTTGGGACTGGTGGCGTCGCTGCGCGCGGCCCTGCGCGAGGTGTCCCACGAAGGAACCGGGGACGCGGTGGCCTGGGGTCTGTGGGAGCGGTGGATCTCCGAAATCGTCGCGGACTTCTGGTCGGTGGCACGCGTGGGCGTGACCTCCACGGTGGGGCTGATGGGGGTGGTGAGCCTTCCGCGAGCGTTCGTGTTCCGGCTGAACATGGAGGATCCGCATCCCATCCCATACATCCGCGTGAAGCTGAGCAGCGCGTTGGGAGGGCTGCTGTACCCGCATCCGCAGTGGGCGCGGCTGTCCCGGCTGTGGGAGGAGTTCTACCCATTGGAGGGGCTCTCCGAGCAGCACCGCCAGGTGCTCGCCGCGCTGGAGGCGAGCCTGCCGCGCTTCGCACGGCTCCTGGTGGAACACCGGCCTCCTTCCCTGCGTGGTCGCACGCTGGTGGAGGTCATGGGAACACGGATGCGCCAGCCAGCACGGCTCGGAGAGCACTACCGGGAGTGGCGGTCCCGGCGCTCACGCATCAGGGAAGCGCCGCCCTCGCTGGTGTTCGCCGTCATCGGGCAGGCCCGGACCGATGGGGCCATCTCACCCGAGGAGGAGAGCAAGGCGCTGGCCGAGCTCCTCAAGTACTGGGCGCTGCGCAGCACGCTCGATGCGTCGGAGACCTGCGCCACGCTCTCCAAGTCCCAGGCCCTGGCCTCCGTGCTCCGGGTCCCCGCGTTGCCGCGAAATTCCGTTACCTAGAGTCGGAGGAAGATCATGGAAGGCGTCAAAATCACTTTTAATCACGGTAGCGCCGCTCCAGGTAATACAATCACTCTTGAGGCCTCCGCGAGTACCGACCACTTGCATGATGTTGAGTCGCGTGACTACGTCTGGTTCGTGCAGGGGGGCGAACTTGTGGAGGAGGGCAAGTCTTCTGGTAACACGCTGGAACACAAAGACAAGCGCCCTGGTGCTGCTGACACTGTAAGGTGGAGGCTTCCGTCGCTTGTGGATGCCAAAACGGTCATGGCCACGGTCACGGTCACTTTGTCTGAGAACTACAAAAAACGGGAAGGACGTTCGTCCATTTCTACCGCCTCGCTGACCCTGAGCTTCGAAGGGAAGGTTTGCGAGCCGGACGTCAAGAACGTGGTGCGCGAGACACTCGGCGAAATCAACTCCTTCAGTGCAATGGGACAGATGCCCGTCCTTTCCGTGGCGCTGCAACGCACCCAACATCTGTTTACGTTCGATCTCATCCTTTGGATGATCATCCGAAAGACCACCAACTGGTTGTCTTTCGGTGAGTACAGCAAGTTCATCGACGAGCACTTCTGCCCGGACGAGCAAAATGCGGATCCGACCATGGGAGCGGCTGGCGAACCTGGCACGCCGCGCAATCTCACCCGATCCAAGCTCCGCCTGCCGTTCCCAGGGGTGGATGCCTACCGGAAGCTGAAGGCTCTGACCGATACCTTCATGCTGGCGCGCACGGGCGTGCTGGTGGATTTTGATCGTCTGCTGCGCAAGCTGGACCCGAGCGAGGAAGGCGCACGCATCGGGCAGCCTCTTCCCAGTGATTCAGACTTCTTAATCAAGGTGTGGAATCGCTACCTGGAGAACGTGAACGGCAGCAGCGATGGTGCCCTCCCGTACCTGGCGATCATCCGCAACAAGCTCCCCGATGTGCCACTCATCAACCCTCAGGATTTCCCACCCGGGGACATCACTGCCTGCTTCGGCATCATCCAGAAGAAGCTGTCCCAGCCCACCTTCCTGGAGCTCATCTGGAGCTACTGGCACGAGGAGGGAATGCAGATCCAGGCGATGAACTACATCAGCCAGCGCTTCCAGAACGTGCGCGGACCCGGGGACCGCGACCCGCTGGCGACCCTGGAGATCGATGCGCTGCGGCCCCTCAACAACCTGCTGTGGGGCTACATCCAGGATGAGCAGCACCGGCTGAGCGTCGTGCGCCGCGCGAACGAGTACGAGCACGAGTACGGCTTCACGCTGCACGGCAAGGCGGTGACCGGGCTGCGCACCGTGGATCGGCGCTCGAAGTTCCTCGAGTCCTTCCACAACCTGCTCCACAAGTGCGTGCAGTTCTTCCGGCAGGACGATGACACCACCGTGGTGTCGGACGGCTTCCCGGTGCTCAACGCGATCAAGGAGACGCACTACCTGCTGGCGCAGGGCGCCCACAACCAGTTCGGGGACATGCCCTCCACCGCGCGCCAGGAGATGCTCATGCAGCAGTGGCTGCTGTCTCGCCCGGAGATGCGCGAGTTCCTCGGCGGGCGGGTGATGGTGCCCTACCCGGAGCCGTGGATGGACCGTGTGGACGCGATGAAATCGCTCCTGGGCTGGACGGACGTCAGCGTGGTGCACTTCCACGACCTGGCCGTCTTCGGGGAGCAGGTGCTCCTCTCCTTGCGCTACGGAGGCTGGAGCGCGACGAACGATCCGAACCAGGCCGCCAACTGGGCACGCTACTGGCGGGCGGAGATCCAGGGCTACGTCCACGCGTACCGGGCTGTCACCGGCGTGGACCTGTCGGCCGACATCACGGACCAGAAGGCCCTGGCCGAACGCTACGTGGCGCCCTCGGTCCACCTGCGCAACCGGCTGGCGCTGCAACAGAGGCAGTGACTGAGGACGCCTGGGATCGATTTCACCTCCGCGCTCTACCTGGGCCTGGATCATCCAAGCCGGACGCTCGCGCCGTGGGGACAGTTCACGCTCGGCACTCCGGCTGTCCTCGAGGCGCCACCGGGAACGGTGGAGACCGCTCAAGCCCTCGCGGAACTGGTGGGCTGCGAGCGCGGGATGGTCGCCCGCTCCACGCTGCACCTGTTCTGGGATGTGTTCGGTGGGTTGGGAGGGCGCGGTCAGGCCCTCTACTGGGACGAGGGCAGCTATCCGGTGGCGCAGTGGGGGGTGGAACGGGCGGCGGCGCGCGGCGTGCCCGCGCGGAACTTTCCCCATCATTCGCCAGGGGCTCTGGCGCGGCTCCTGGCTCGGGAGTCCCGGCAGGGCCGCCGGCCGGTGGTGGTCTGTGACGGTTGGTGTCCGGGCTGCGGCGCGCTGGCGCCACTCGACGCGTACCTGGAGGTGGTTCGGGCCCATGGGGGCCTGCTCATCCTGGATGACACCCAGGCCCTGGGCGTGTTCGGCGTGCCGGAGCCGGGCCTGCCGTACGGAACCGGCGGGGGCGGCTCACTGCGGCGGTTCGGCCTCCAGGGGCCGGACATCCTGTGGTGCGGCTCCCTGGCCAAGGCGTTTGGAGTGCCGATGGCGGTGATGGCCGGCGGCGCGAAGGTGGTGGCCCGGTACGAGGAGCTCAGCGAGACGCGGGTGCACTGCAGCCCGCCCTCGGTGGCGGACCTCCATGCCGCCGAGCGCGCGGTGGCCATCAACCTGCGGGAAGGCGACGTGCTCCGTGAGGAGCTGGCACGAAGGGTAGGGCACTTCCGGGGGCGGCTGCGGCAGGCGGGGCTGTCCGCGGTGGGCGGGCTGTTCCCGGTGCAGCGGCTCCAATTTCCCCCCGGCGTGGACCCGCGGAAGGTCCACGAGCGGTTGAGTCAACGAGAGATCCGGACCGTGCTTCAGCGCTCGCGCTGCGGCCCGGAGGTGTCGGTGAGCTTCATCCTCACCGCGCGGCACCGCGCGGCGGAGCTGGATCAAGCCGTGGAAGTACTGGTGGAGGCCGTCCACGGACGGCACCCGGGGAGGACACGTCATGAGTGAGTGGTACGAGGCCGAGGACGAGAGCGAGCTGGAATCCGAAGGGGAGGGCGAAGAGGAGGCCCGCTTCTCGCGGTCCTTCCGTCCTCCCCCCGCGCCCCGGATGCGTGTGTCCTCTCCCGCCCAGAGGCGGTACGGGGCCTGGCGCGCGGGTTCAACACCGTCCCGCTCCGCGCCAGCGGCTGGCGACTCAGGCGGGTCGCGGCGGCGAAGGTCGGGGCGGCGGCGGCCAGGGCACCGTCCCTGGATCATCTACGGAGGACCCTCCGGCTATCCGGTCGCACTGTTGGCCCCGGGCATCCCACCTCCATTGGGTGCGCCGCCTCCGGAAGACGTCGAGCCCGGGGCTGCGGAGCCCTCCGAGGCGCCCGCCGCGGACGCGCAGGCCGCTCCGCCCGAGCAGGCCGGGGAGCCGCAGGAGTTCGAGGTGCCGCGGGAGGGCGTCCATGCGCGAATCACCTCCTGGAGGCCGCGAACGCTTACGACATTCCCGTCCGACAATGTTCCAAGGGGAGGCGGCCTGTACGTCGTGGTGGAGAAAGAACGGCCCCTCTACGTGGGCGAGACGGACGACTTCCGGGTGCGGTGGCATGCTCGCCTGCGGGACATCCATCAGGTGGGGCTCACCAGGAGCGATAACAAGCTACGCATGCCTCTTACGGTCTGGTTCGGGCAGCTCTCCCCCAACACAAAGATGGCTCGCAAGACGGCTGAGCACGCCCTCATCCGTGCGTTGATAAATGCCGGCTTCGTGCTCAAGGACCGCCTGCGTAATTCGAAAGCCATCGAAGAGTTCCGCGTGATTGGCAATGTCTGCATCAAGAATCTGTTCCCGAAGGGGGCATGGAAAGGCCCGTCCGGCAAGGCGCTTGGCCCCCGCGATCCCGACAAGGCGCAATACTTCAAGAACCGTGTGCTCACGCTCCCCATGAATGCGACCTACGAGCTGTTCGGGCGCTGAGCGGATCCGGATGATCATCGACTGCCATTGCCACGCCGGGAAGGGCGACGGGCTCACCGGCCCCTGGGACACGTCCGCGCCGCTGGAGGACTACCTGCGGCGTGCATCCGCCGCGGGCATCTCCCGCACCGTGCTGCTCTCCACCTTCCACTCCGACTACGCGACGGCGAACCGCCAGGTGGCCCTCCTCGTGAAGCGCCACCCGGAGCGCTTCTACGGCTTCGTCTTCGTGCATGCCGTGAGGGACCGCGGTCACGTCTTCGAACGGGTCCAGGAGGCGGTCCAGCGCTACGGCTTCCGGGGCATCAAGGTCCACCGCTACGACGCGCGCATCACCCGGGAGGTGTGCGAGGTGGCCCGGGCCTTCGGGCTGCCCGTCCTCTACGACGTGATGGGAGAGATCTCCGGCGTGGAGTTGATCGCCACCGAATATCCGGAGGTGTGCTTCATCATCCCGCACCTGGGCAGCTTCGCGGATGACTGGCGGGCGCAGCGCGCACTGTTGGATCCGCTCTCACGTCTGCCCAACGTCCACGCCGACACCGCGGGGGTGCGCCGCTTCGACCTGCTGGTGGAGGCGGTGGCGCGGGCCGGAGCGCACAAGCTGCTCTTCGGCTCGGATGGACCGTGGCTGCACCCGGGGGTGGAGCTGGCCAAGGTGCGCGCGCTGGAGCTGTCCCCGGAGGACGAGCGGCTCGTGCTGGGAGGCAACCTGCTGCGATTGATGGGCTCTCGCCGCCAGAAGCCGATGGGGCGGGTGACTCGCGGGAAGGGACCGGCCCCCGCGGAAGAGGCGGAAGTGCGAGACCCCTGGCCTCCCGAGGACCTCCGGCAGGGCGGGTGCTGAGTCGGCGGCTCCGGAGTGTGGCTATTCGTCGTGCTGGGCCCGGCGGAGCTGGAGCGCGCGATCCGTGACGCCCAGCCTCCGGGCGGCGCGCTGGAGGTTGCCCTGCTCCTCGGCGAGGACCAACCGGATCGCCGTGTCCGAAGCGCTCCGGCCAATCTCCTTGAGCCCCGCCCCGAGCGACAGCGCGCGCTGGATGGCCTGTGCGAACGAGACGTCCCTCCAGTCCCCGGGCCCTTCGGAGGAGGGGCGGTCATCGGGCGGAATGTCGCCCACGGTGATGGGCCCGGAGCCCACGTGCCGCTTGCAGATGCGCCCAATGAGCTGACGCAGTTCGCGGATGTTGCCCGGGTACTCGCGCATGAGGAGGTACTCGCGCACATGGGGATCCAGCTCGAGCTCCATGTCGGGCCGCAGGGTCCGGAGGAAGTGCTGGGCCAGGGGGAGGATGTCCTCCGGGCGCTCGCGCAGGGGCGGCAGCCGGCACATCCAGCTCAGGATGCGGTGGAAGAAGTCGCGGCGGAACCCTCCCTGGGTGACCTGCTCGGACAGCTCGCGGTTGGTGGCGCAGACGAGCCGGAAGTCCGTTTGCTGCCAGGCATTGGCCCCCACGCGCTTGTACAGACGCTCCTGTACCACCCGCAGCAACTGCGCCTGGAGGGCCAGAGGCAGGTCCCCCACCTCGTCCAGGAACAACGTCCCGCCATCCGCCAGGGCGAAGGCCCCGTCGCGTGCGTTCGCGGCCCCCGTGAAGGAGCCCCGCTCGTGGCCGAAGAACTCGCTGCCGGACAGCTCCGGCACCACCGTCGTGCAGTCCAGCGTCACCAAGTCCCGCCTGTTTGGGCGCCGGTCCAGTTCATGGATGAGCCGCGCCACCTCCTCCTTGCCGGTGCCGCTCTCCCCGAGCAGCAGCACCGAGGCGTCGGTGAACGCGGCCACCTCGACCAGCTGCCGCAGCACCGGGAGCCACGAGGGCGCCCGGCCCACCAGCCGCCGTTGCACGGCGGGCGACTCGATGATCCGATCCACCGCGTGCCAGCGCTCCAACCGCGCGGCGATCTCCGCCGCGGCGTCGCGCGAACCCTCCCAGACGAGCGCATCCGAGGCCCCTGCCTGGAGCAACCGCCAGCACGCCCCCGCCGCGAGCCCCTGGCTGGTCGTGGCCACTGCCAGTACCCGCGTCATGGTGTTCATCCGGCTGTCGCGCACGGCGTCCAGCGTGGACGTATCCACCTCATTGAAGACGAGCACCCCGAGGCCAGCGGGGGCTTGCGCGCCACACACCACCCACTCGATGCCCACACCCTGGAGGGCCTCCAGGACAGTCGGGCGGAGCTGGGCGGCGTCACGCCCCATGAAACGGATCCAGGCTTTCATGTTGCCCCCGCGCCAGGCCCGATGACCCGGGATGGAAGTGGATGGACTCCACCTTCTTGGATTGTCTTCACTGGCACTGGACGGCCCCCCACCCGCCATCAACATTGCCATTCCAAGGCCCACCCGTGGATGTACACCTCGTCAGGCATCGACTGGAATACGGAGGGCGTGCCGCCTCGTGGACAGGCCATCCGCGTCGGGTTCAGCCACCGCACAGGCCACTCCGTCGCCTGCCCCCAGGGGACCAGCCTTCCGTTCAATCTCGCGGAGGATGACCTTGCTGGTGAGCGCTGTTCGCTGGGGGAATCCGGGTCGATCTGAAGACTCCCATTTGCTCACGTCTTGTCTGGGAAATCGTCGCATCCCCACACCAGACAAGCTCCGCCACGAAACAGATGCATGGCGAAGTGGGCCAATCGCAGAGGCTCCTGGCCAACTCTTGGGACACTGCTGAGGACAGGATCCGGTAGCCGTTCACCGGCGGGTGCCTGCTTGAAGGGACTGCCGGGCAGGGATTGCGAGCCGCGCTGGCACCAGGTGGTGGAGGTGCCGCCGCTTTGGGCCATTGTCACCGAGTCCCGCAGCCACGCAGTGGAGCGCATGGCATGCGGCACGGTGGCGCGGGCCCTGCTGGGGGAGGACTTCGCGGGCCTCCTCATCAGCGATCGGTGGAGCGGGTCCGCGTGGCACGACGCAGGCCCGCGACAACGCCGCCGATTCCCAAGGTGATTCAAGGTGCGAACGCTGCCTGCGCCGGTGAACGGTGCCCCCGGGTTTTCTCCGGCCGCGAACCGGCGTGCCGCTGTGGCTGGAAACCGGAGGGACTCACTGGCTTCCGGCTCCAAGTCGCTGGCGTCCCTCACTGGGGGCGAACCCGGGGAGGAGGGGCATCCGCCAGTCCGGGTAGGCAGTCCCAGTGCGTCAGTGCTGCCTCAGCACCCGTGAATCACCAGTGAATCCGGGCACTTCGACCCCTGAACCGTCCCCTCTGGTCGTGCCCGGCGCCCGGGGGCCGCTTCCTCGCGGGCGGCCCCGGCCGGGCCCGCCGTGCTGCGGATCCGCGCCGAGGCTCCCAGCTTGCCCTGAAATCACGTATAGGCCCTCCGCACATTTCGCGCGGCACGCGAGCGATCCGCAGGGCGAGCGGTCAGAGGCCCCCGGGACTGCTCTGGAGGAACGGATGGAGTTGTCGAGTCTCGAGTCGAATTTCTGGGCAATCGCACCGGGCGTCATCGGCGCCGTGGGCCTGCTCTTCTCTGCGTTCTTCTACTTCCGGGTCAAGGCGCTCCCAGACGGTGACGCGACGATGAACCGCATCGCGGGTTACATCCGCGAAGGCGCGATGGCGTTCCTCGTCCGCGAGTACAAGGTGCTGGCCATCTACTGCGTGGTCGTCGCGGTGATCATCGGCCTGGCGCTGGGCCCGGTCGCGAGCGCGAGCTTCGTGGCGGGCGCGTTCCTGTCGCTGCTCGCGGGCTACATCGGCATGAAGGCCGCGACCTTCGCGAACGTGCGCACCGCGCAGGCCGCGCGCGGCGGCTCCAAGCCGAACGCGCTGCTGGTCGCGCTGGACGGTGGCGCCGTGATGGGCCTCGCCGTCGCCGGCCTGGGCCTCATCGGCATGGGCGTCGTCTACTACTTCTTCCGGTCCAGCCCGGAGCTCTCCCCCATCCTCCACTCGTTCGCCGTGGGCGCCAGCTCCATCGCGCTCTTCGCGCGCGTGGGCGGCGGCATCTACACCAAGGCCGCCGACGTGGGCTCCGACATCGCCGGCAAGGTCATCGAGAACATCCCCGAGGACGATCCGCGCAACCCCGGCGTCATCGCCGACAACGTGGGTGACAACGTGGGCGACGTGGCCGGCATGGGCGCGGACATCTACGAGTCCATGGTCGCCGCCATCGTCGCCGCGATGGCCATCGCGCTGACCGCCAACGCGACGGAGCTGTCCCGCCTCGTGGTGGACGGCTCGGCGACGGGCACCGCGAAGGTCGCGGGCGTCATCCTCCCGCTCGTGCTGTCCGCGGTGGGCCTGGTGGTCAGCCTGGTGAGCATCTTCATCGCTCGCGCGCTCAAGCACATGAACCCCGCGCAGGTCCTGCGCAGCGCGCTCATCATGCCCCCCGTCATCCTGGTGGGCCTGTCGTTCGTGATGATGAACGTGTTCGGCCTCTCCCAGTCCATCACGGTGGCGCTGGCCGCGGGCGCCTTCGGCGGTGCCATCATCGGCCTCGTCACGGACTACTACACCTCCTCCACGCCGGTGCAGCGCATCGCGGAGGCCTCCGTCACGGGCGCGGGCACCAACCTCATCCGCGGCCTCGCCGTGGGCATGGAGAGCGTGGGCATCTCCATGGCGACCATCGCCCTGGTGGCCTACATCGCGGACCGCGCGCTCGGCCTGTACGGCATCGCGCTGTCGGCGGTGGGCATGCTGGGCGGCACCGCCGTCGTGATGACGGTGGACGCGTACGGCCCCATCTCCGACAACGCGGGCGGCATCTCCGAGATGTCCGGCCTGGGCCCCGAAGTGCGCGCCATCACCGACGAGCTGGACGCGGTGGGCAACACCACGGCGGCCATCGGCAAGGGCTTCGCCATCGGCTCCGCGACGCTCACCGTCATCGCGCTCTTCTCCGCGTTCAACCTGGAGGTCAACCACGCGCGCGTCGCCGCCGGCCTGGCGGAGATGAGCCTGGAGCTGACCAACCCGAACGTCATCGTGGGCCTGCTGCTGGGCTCCATCCTCCCGTTCCTGGTGGGCGCTTCCACGATGCTCGCCGTGGGCCGCGCGGCGGGCGCCATCGTCGAGGAGATTGGCCGCCAGTTCCGTGAGATTCCCGGCCTGATGGAGCTCAAGGCCGAGCCGGATCCCACGAAGATCGTCGACATCGCCACCAAGAGCGCCCTGCGCGAGATGATCTTCCCGGGCCTCATCGCCATCGTCGCCCCGCCCCTGGTGGGCTACGTGCTGGGGCCCCTCGCGCTGGCGGGCCTCCTCGCCGGTTCGCTCGTCGTCGGTGCGACCATGGCCCTCTACATGGCCAACGCGGGCGGTGCGTGGGACAACGCCAAGAAGTTCATCGAGAAGGGCAAGCTGCCGGGCCACGCCAAGGGCTCGGCGGTCCACAAGGCCGCCGTCGTCGGCGACATGGTGGGCGACCCCTTCAAGGACACCTCCGGCCCGGGCGTGGCCATCCTGATCAAGGTCATGAGCGTCGTGTCGCTGCTCGTGGCCTCGCTCATCGCGCTGCGGTAGGCCGTACCCTGGGTGCGGCGCCGGGGCTCAAGGCGCCGCACCCGGGGTGTAGAAGACCGGACACCCGGCCGGTCGATGTCGGGCAGGGCCATGGGGCGGTGGGCGAGCGCGTGCTTACACTTCTTGGTGTTCCGCGACTGCCTGCGCGCCAGGCCACAGGAGCAGCAGCAGCCTCGGCCTTCACGGGCCTGACGCGCGCGCGCTCGCACCCGCTCCCTCGGGTGTGTGGGGGAGGAGTGCCACCGCTGTTCCTCTGACAGTGAGGTGTCTCATGGTCCTGGAGCTCTCCCCCCAGCAGATCGACCTCCTCCATGCCTGTCTGGCCGAAAGCATCGAGGGGCTGCATGACGAGGTCCTCCACACCGACGTGCGCGACCTGCGCAGCGAGCTGAGGGAACGGCTCGAACGCCTCCAGGCGCTCCAGCGCCAGGTGGAGGCCCGGATGCAGCAGGAGCAGCCGTCGCTTTGACGGAGGCGTGTCCGGCCCCCTGGTAGGCCACCCGGGGAGCAGGCCCCCGTGGAGGCAGGTCAGGCGAAACCGTACGGAGGCCTGGGGGAAATCGCGCTAAGCCGCGATTCCCACTTTGCCTCCGAGGTTTCCGATGAAGCATTTCCTGCTGTCCGCCGCCGCGGTGTTGGGCCTGGCGTCCGCGCCTGCCCAGGCCCAGGCCCCCGGTCCCTTTTCGCCGTTCGCGCCGTTCGAGCTGCGGGTGAACTTCCAGCCCGCGAACGCACCGGTGCCGGCGGGCTTCGTGGCGGACTCCGGCCAGGTGTACGGCAGCGCGGCACGCCGACCGCGGATCAGCACTTCTTCGAAGCGGTGAAGCTGGTGGACGTGAGTGACGGCAGGCTCACGGTGCGCGGCAGCAGCCCGGCCGTGAACAACAAGCTCGCGTTCCTGGAGGTGAAGCGGAAGTTCGGCATCGACATCAACTTCCAGCCCGCTTCCAACCCGCCGCTGGAGAACTTCGGCTACCTGCCGGACAACGGGCTCGTCTACGGCGCGCGGCAGTTCGGCTTCACCTACGGGTGGAACGTGGAAAACACGGCCAACATGGTGGACGCGGGCCATGACGTGGACATCGTCGCGCAGCGCCACGCGCGCATGCAGCAGGGTGGCGAGCGCATCTGGGAGATCGCCGTGCCCAACGGCGTCTATGAGGTGAGCATGCTGGCCGGTGAGCCGTTCAACTACGTGGGCGCCTACCGCATCCAGGCGGAGGACACGGTGGTGCTCAGCGGCATGCCCACCGGGTACGGCTACACCACCGGCATCGCGCGCGTCGCGGTGCTGGACGGACGCCTCACGGTGAAGAGCGCTCCGGGCGCGGGGAACAACCGCATCAACGCCGTGTACATCCGCCAGCAGTAGCCGGCGGGGTGGCCCGCTTCATCGCAGGGGCGGAGTGGGCTTGCCCTCCAGGGGGTGTCCCCGGGTGCCGTCGGCCCACTCCTCCCAGACGTTGAAGGACTTCATCTGCTGGCCCAGGTCGGTGTCCCGCACGAGCGTGTCCACCTCAGCGCGGCTCTGGCGGGGCAGCTTCTCGTCCATGGTCGCGAAGCCCCAAGCGAGCGCGCCCACCACCGCCGCGTTGGTGCGCAGCGTGCGCGCGTCGCACTGCTCGAACTCATCCGAGCGCGCGTGGTAGTTGGGCCCGTACGTGGCGGGTTCCTGGTTGGCGATGAGGTTGGCCACGCCGTGCATCATGAAGTCGAAGTTGTCCGTGCCCACCACCGGCACGTCCACCTGCGTGAAGGGCCCCAGGCCGGCCACCGGCTTCAGCGCCCGGTCCACCAGCGGCACCAGCGCGGAACGGCCATTGGTGTAGAAGCCGGTGATGCGCCCGCAGCCGATGTCCACCGACAACGCCAGGGTGTGCTTGTCCAACTCCACCGCGTGCGTGCGCGTGTAGCCGGCCGAGCCGTACATGCCCTGTTCCTCGCCGTTCCACAGCGCGAAGCGCAGGGTGCGCGCGGGCTTCAATCCCAGACGCTGCATCTGCCTCGCGAGGTCGAGCAGCATCGCGACGTTGGCGCCGTTGTCGAGCGCGCCGCCGCCCAGGTCCCAGCTGTCCAGGTGCGCTCCCAGCACGACGACCTCGTCGGGATGCGTGGTGCCGCGAATCTCGCCGATGACGTTGCGTGAGGTGTAGGGGCCGCCCGTCCGCAGGTCCAACGCCGCGGTGAGGCTCAGGGCCGTGTTGGCGCGCAGCAGCCGCAGCGCGCGCTTCGCGCCGTCGCGCTCCATCACCATCATGGGACGGGTGTTCCTGGGGCCCACCGAGACGCTGTGCCGGTAGAGCTGATTGCCAGGCCGGCTGCCCATGTAGACGACGCCGGCCACGCCCGCGGCGAACGCGCGCGACTCGATCTGCGCCGCCACGTCGTACTCGCGGAACAGCCCGTCGACGTCCTTGAGCTCATCCGTCTCCACCAACAGGAAGGCGCCGCGTGCCTTCGCGCCCAACCGCTGGAAGTCCGCCTCGGTGCCGCGTCCCGCGTCCAGCAGCGGCGCGGTGGAGCCGCCCTTGGGCGTGACGGCGGAGAAGGGCATCGCGGCCACGCGCGGGGCGAAGCGCACGCCCGGGCCCTGCACGGAGGCGGTGGCGCCGCGCTCCAGCCACAGCGCGGGCATGGGGAAGGGCTCCGCGCGCGCCGTCACGCCCGCGGCGCGGAAGCGTTGCAGCGCCCATTCCACGGAGCGGTTGTTGGCTTCGGAGCCCGTGGCCCTTCCGCCCACCTCGTCCACCAGCGAGCGCAGGTCCTCGATCATGGGGGTGCCGCCCAGCACGCTTCCCACGAGCAGCGCGGCTTCGCGCTCACTCGCGGAAGGCAGGGGCGTGTCTGCCCGGGAGGGTGCCGGGAGGGCCAGGGCGAGGGACAGCGC
>NZ_RAWE01000134.1 GCF_003611695.1 Corallococcus carmarthensis
AGCCAAGGCATGCCGCATCGCAGGCCGTGGGCTTGCATACAGCTCACCCGCGACAATCTCCCCCACGACATGCTCGGGAAGCGCCTCCAGGTCCGCATAGGTCGCAGGCTTCTTTCCCATCGCATCTCCCCATTCCCCGCCGCCCATCACTCTATCCATGAACGCCAGGGGTAGCACGCCCGTCCGACATGACAGGGCACACGTCCGGCGTCCTACCTTACACATCTTCCCGCGATTCCCCGCCCAATTCCCTGCCCCACCGTGTCC
Organism: Corallococcus carmarthensis; assembly: GCF_003611695.1. Taxonomy (GTDB): domain Bacteria; phylum Myxococcota; class Myxococcia; order Myxococcales; family Myxococcaceae; genus Corallococcus; species Corallococcus carmarthensis. The sequence goes on from NZ_RAWE01000134.1 coordinate 268, forward strand.
CCGTGGTTAAGAGGCCCGCGCAACCCTCCTCCTTCCACGAAAGGACCCCATGACCCCGCCGCTCCAGGGACGTGAAATCCACCTGAAGTCCCGCCCGCACGGTGAGCCCACGCCGGCGAACTTCGAGACCGTCACCGTCTCCGTCCCGGAACCCGCCGAAGGACAGCTCCTGGTGCGCAACCACTTCATGTCCGTGGATCCGTACATGCGCGGCCGCATGAACGACGCGAAGTCCTATGTCCCGCCCTTCAAGCTGGGCGAAGTCATGGACGGCGGCAGCGTGGGCCAGGTCATCCGCTCGCGCTCGCCCGACTTCAAGGAAGGGGACTTCGTCGTCGCCGGCACCGGCGGCTGGCGCGAATACGCCGTCGCGCCCGCGAAGCACTACCAGAAGGCAGACCCTTCCGTGGGCCCGCTCTCCGCGTACCTCGGGGTGCTCGGCATGCCCGGGCTGACCGCGTACGTGGGCCTGCTCGACATCGGCAAGCCGAAGGCCGGTGAGACCGTCTTCGTGTCCGCCGCGGCGGGCGCCGTGGGCAGCGTCGTGGGACAGCTGGCCCGCATCCAGGGCTGCCGCGTGGTGGGCAGCGCCGGCTCGGACGCGAAGGCGAAGTACCTCCGCGAGGAGCTCAAGTTCGACGCCGCGCTCAACTACAAGACCGCTCCCATCGCCGAGTCCCTGGCCAAGGCCTGCCCCGACGGCATCGACGTCTACTTCGACAACGTGGGCGGCGACCACCTGGAGGCCGCCATCGGCCTGATGAAGAACCACGGCCGCATCGTCCTGTGCGGCGCCATCTCCCAGTACAACGCCACCGCCCCCACGCCCGGTCCGCGCAACCTGGGACTCGCCGTGGGCAGGCGCCTCACCCTCCAGGGCTACATCGTCATCGACCACGCGAACCGGCAGCCAGACTTCCTGCGCGACATGGGCAGGTGGCTGCGCGAGGGCAAGGTGTCGGACGTGTCCACCGTGGTGGACAGCCTGGAGAAGGCACCCGGCGCTTTCATCGGCATGCTGCGCGGGGACAACACCGGCAAGATGCTGGTGCGCCTGGCGAAGGACGCCTGACGCTCGCTGGCCAACGTCCCGAACGAACGCAACCGGACACCGCCGCCGCCCTCCGTCCTGCATCGTCCAGACGCGGATCAGAAGGCGTGCGGCTCCCGCGCCATCCGGCACCCTGCACGTCCCCTTGAAGGAGGCAGTGCAGTGACCTCACAGAAGCAGCCGGCCCCGGTGTATGTCGACGAGAAGAGCAAGGATCAGCAGCTCTCAAGGGACCGCTCGGAGCCCACGGGCAACTTCCTCACCACGGACCAGGGCATCCGCGTCGAGCACACCGACGACTCGCTCAAGATTGGCGCGCGCGGCCCCACGCTCCTGGAGGACTTCCACTTCCGCGAGAAGATCACCCGCTTCGACCACGAGCGGATCCCCGAGCGCGTCGTCCACGCTCGCGGCGCGGGCGCCCACGGCTACTTCCAGGTGTACGAATCCCAGGCGAAGTACACCCGCGCGAAGTTCCTCCAGGACCCGGCCAAGAAGACGCCCGTGTTCGTGCGCTTCTCCACCGTCGCGGGCTCGCGCGGCTCCGCGGACACCGTGCGCGACGTGCGCGGCTTCGCGGTGAAGTTCTACACGGAGGAAGGCAACTGGGACCTGGTGGGCAACAACATCCCCGTCTTCTTCATCCAGGACGGCATCAAGTTCCCGGACATCATCCACGCCGCCAAGGCGGAGCCCCACCACGAAATTCCCCAGGCGGCCACCGCGCACGACTCGTTCTGGGACTTCGTGTCGCTCGTCCCGGAGACGATGCACATGGTCATGTGGACCATGTCCGACCGCGCCATCCCGCGCAGCTTCCGGATGATGCAGGGCTTCGGCGTCCACACCTTCCGCTTCATCGACGAGAAGAACACCGCGCGCTTCGTGAAGTTCCACTGGAAGCCACTGCTGGGCACGCACTCGCTCGTCTGGGATGAAGCCCAGAAGCTCTCCGGCAAGGACCCGGACTTCCACCGCCGCGACCTCTACGAGGCCATCGAACAGGGGGACTTCCCCGAGTACGAGCTGGGCATCCAGATTCTCGAGGAGGCGGACGCGCAGAAGCTGGGCGTGGACCTGCTGGACGCGACCAAGCTCATCCCGGAGGAGGTCGTCCCGGTGCAGCCGGTGGGCAAGCTCACGCTCAACCGCAACCCGACGAACTTCTTCGCGGAGACGGAGCAGGTCGCCTTCTGCGTGGCCAACATCGTGCCGGGCATCGACTTCACGGATGATCCGCTGATGCAGGCGCGGCTCTTCTCGTACCTGGACACGCAGCTGACGCGCCTGGGCGGGCCGAACTTCGCGGAGATCCCCATCAACCGGCCCGTGGCGCCGGTGCACAACAATCAGCAGGACGGCTTCGGCCGGCACACGAGCAACGTGGGCCGCGCCAACTACTTCCCCAACTCGCTGGGCGGCGGCTGCCCGTTCCTCGCGTCCCAGAAGCAGGGCGGCTACGTGCACCACCCGGAGCAGGTGAGCGGGCAGAAGCTGCGCGAGCGCTCCGCCTCCTTCAACGACCACTACAGCCAGGCGGCGCTGTTCTTCCGCAGCCTGTCCGCGCCGGAGCAGGAGCACCTCATCGACGCGTGCCGCTTCGAACTGGGCAAGGTGGAGACGAAGGCCATCCAGGAGCGCGTGCTGGAGCACTTCGCGAAGATTGACGCCCTGCTGGTGTCCGCCGTCGCGGAAGGGCTGGGCCTGCCCGCCCCCAAGGCCACGCCCGTCACGCCCAAGGGCCCGCCCGCATCCAAGGCCCTGAGCATGGAGGCGATGAAGCAGGCCATGCCGCCGTCCATCAAGACCCGGAAGATTGGCGTGCTCGTCGCGGACGGCGTGGACGCGGATGAGCTGATGGCCGTGCGCAAGGAGCTGGAGGCGCAGGGCGCGCTGGTGAAGGTCATCGCCAAGCGCCTGGGCACGGTGAAGGCCGCCAACGGCAAGGACGTGCCGGTGGACAAGAGCGCGCTGACCACGGACTCCATCGAATATGACGGCGTCTTCATCCCCGGCGGCGCCGCGAGCGTGGCGACGCTGAAGAAGGACGGCAAGGCGCGCCACTTCGTGCAGGAGGCCTACCTGCACTGCAAGACGGTGGGCGCGGCCAAGGACGCGGAGGAGCTGCTCAAGGCCTGCGAAATCGACCCGGCCGCGCCCGGCATCGTCGCGGGCTCCAAGGCGGGGGCCGGCACGGCGTTCGCCACCGCGTTCTCCCAGGCGCTCGCGAAGCACCGGCACTGGGACCGCAAGGACAACGACCGCGTCCCGGCCTGAGCCCCACGCGGGAAGGTGACGTCACCGCGTCCGCTGTGACGCGGTGGCGTGCCGCCACCCGGGAGGACAGCCCTCGCGCAGCACCCGCGCCGCCGCGAGGGCGCAGGCGTAGCTGCTCGTCATGGGGCGCTCGCCCCAGGCGCCGTCCGCGTACAGCCGCACCGTGGCCGCGTCCTCGACGTGGTCCACGATGTCTCCCTTGCGCAGCGCGAGGGCCATGGCCGCGTCCGCCACCGTCACCACCGCCGGCATTCCGGACGGCAGGCCCGACACGGGACCTGCGGCGCAGAGCACCACGCTGCCCTGCTCCACCGCCCGGCGCAGCAAGGCCGTCAGGGGCGCCTCGAAGGCGCGGCCCACGGTGCCCAGGCTCAGGTTGATGACGTCCGGCCGCACGTCCTTTGTCAGCCACTCCAGCGCTTCCAGCAGGCACAGCGAATCCCCCCGCATCCGCCCATCCAGCACGCGCGCGACGTACCAGTCCACGTCAGCGCCGGCACGGCCCTGGTCCAGCAGGATGCTCAGCACCGCGGTGCCGTGACCGTGCGTGTCCTCCAGGTCCTCCAGCACGGAGGCGCCGTCGCGCCAGGCGGCCAGCTCCTCACGCGAGTGGACGCGGGACTCCAGGCGCCGCGCCTCCCGGTCCACGGTGAAGCTCGCGGCCCCGGCGAGCGACAGCCCCGCCCCGCGGAGGAAGCCCACCGACACACCACTGTCCACGATGGCGACCTTCACGGGAGGCAGGGCCTTTGAAACGCCGCCTAGCAGGAGCTGCTCGAGTCCTCGCCCACCGGATACTTGAGCTGCGGGAAGTAGGTGCCCACCCACTGGGTGCCATTCCAGGTGTAGTTCTGGCCGTTGAGGTACGACGTCGCGCAGGCGTGGCCCACCAGGACCTCGGACCCGCTGACTTCCTCCAGCAGCTTCGACACGTCCTTGCTCGTGAACTTCATGGCAACACTCCAGGCATGGGCTTGGGGGAAAAGCGGGCCGGAGCCTAGGGGGCCGGGGAGCGGGTCGCAATGATGTGGGGCGTCTCGCGGACGGGAACACGGCGCCGGACCCACGAGGGAGTTAGGGTCTGCCGGTCCACCGGTGTGAGAGGTGTCGCGCGATGAAGCCCTGGGCCCGCTGGTTCCGCATTCCCTTCTGGCAGCGCGTGCTGGGCGCCTTCGTGCTGGGCGCGCTCGCCGGATGGGCGCTGGGCGACCGGGCCGGCACGTGGCTCCAGCCCCTGGGCACGCTCTACGTGCAGCTCATCCGGATGATCGCCACACCGCTGGTGTTCTTCGCCGTCATCCACGCGGTGTCCGCGCTGCGCGGACAGAAGAGCGTGGCGGCGCTGGGCGGCCGTACCTTCCTCTGGTTCGCCGTCACCGCCGCGCTGGCCGTGGGCGTGGGCCTGGGCACCGCCGCCCTCACGAAGCCGGGCGTGGGCGTGGGCCAGCTCCAGGTGGCCAGCGACTACAAGCCCCGGCAGGTGCCCGGCCCGGTGCAGGTGCTGCTGGACGTGGTGCCCACCAACCCCTTCGCCGCGCTGGCGGAGGGCAAGATGCTCCAGGTCATCTTCTTCGCGGGGCTGGTGGGCTTCGCGCTGGTGAAGCTGGGGGACCGCACCGCGCGCCTGCGAGAGCTCGTGGGCGAGGCCAGCGACGCCATGATTCAGGTCACCCGCTTCGTGCTGGAGCTGACGCCGCTGGGCACCTTCGGCCTCATCGCCGCGCTGGTGGGCACCTACGGCTTCGAGCGCCTGCTGCCCCTGGGCACCTTCGTCCTCACGCTGTACCTCGCGTGCGCGGTGCACGTCGTCTTCGTGTATGGCGGGCTGCTGGCGGCGCACGGACTCAACCCGCTGCGCTTCTTCCGGGGCGCGGCGCCGGGCATGCAGGTGGCGTTCGTCAGCTCCTCCAGCTTCGCGTCCATGCCGGTGGCCCTGCGCAGCGTCACGCACAACCTGGGCGTCAACCGCGACTACGCGGCGTTCGCGGTGCCGCTGGGCGCCACCATCAAGATGGACGGCTGCGGCGCCATCTACCCGGCCATGACGTCGCTGTTCGTCGCCCAGTACTTCGGCCTGACGCTGTCCGCGCCACAGCTCTTCATCATCCTGCTGGCGTCGGTGCTGGGCAGCTTCGGCACCGCGGGCGTGCCCGGCACGGCGGTGGTGATGACCACCGTCGTCCTCAGCGCCGCGGGGCTGCCCCTGGAGGGCCTGGGCTACCTGCTGGCCATCGACCGGGTGCTGGACATGATGCGCACCCTCACCAACGTCACCGGCCAGATGCTGGTGCCGGTGCTGGTGGCGCGCGAGGAGGGCCTGCTGGACCTGGACGTCTACAACCGCGCGTCCAGCAACGTGGGGCTGGAGGAGCCCCCGTCGCCCGCCGCCTGAGCGCTACTTGCAGGTCTTCGCCGGCATGGAGTCGATCCAATCCGCGATGAGCTGAGAGCCCTCCGCGTGGTGAACCGTGCGGCCAATCTGCGGCATCATCTTGCCGGACTCCTCCGTGTGCATCCGGTACCAGAGGATGGACTCCGCGTGGTTGCCGGGGACGATGTCGAACTCGCCGCCCACGCCCGCGCCTGCTGAGCCCGGGCGCTTGCACTCGCCCAGGGAGAACAGGCTCGCGTTGTCGAAGTTGAGGAACAGCTGGCTGGTGATGCCCGCCGTCCCCTTCGGGTTGTGGCAATGCGCGCAGTTGATGTCCAGGTACGTGCGCGCCCGCGTGGGCAGGTCCGCCGCCTGCGGGTCGAACGCATCCGGCGCCTTGGGCAGGTTCGCGGGAGCGGGCAGCCCGTCCAGCTTGCCCAGCGACGCCAGGTACTCCAGCTGATCATGCTCCACGCCGCCGTAGGTGTTCGGGCGGTGCAGGTAGCGCGCCTTCACGCCAATGGGGTGCATCACCTGCGCCCCCGTCTCGTCCACCAGGTGGTGGCACTGCTGGCACTGGTTCTTGGAGGGCACCGAGTACTTGAACGACCGGGTCTCCCCCTCCAGGTCGATGAACGTCACGTCGCGGGAACGGCCACCGGTGGCCAGCGTGGCCTCCGTCTGCTCCGTGTTCCACACGTACGGCCATGCCTCCCAGCCCGCGGGCTGGTGCACCAGGACGCGCGTCTCGATGACCCGCACGTCCTGGTCCGGCTGCCGCAGGTCCGCCGGGAAGGCGAACGTCTTCGTGATGAGCGTCCCCACCGGCAGGTCCAGCGCGGCCACGGGCTCGTAGTGCGCCGTCTTGCCGGGGGGGATGTACAGGGTGCGTGACTTGACCGCGTAATCGGAGAACAGCGCGGTGGACAGGGTGTAGGGCACGTTGCCCTCCACCGGGACGAGGCCCCCGTCCGCCGGGCTTCCGGTGAACAGCCCGAAGCCCGACAGCGTGTTGGGAATGACCAGGGGGGGACCCGCGTCCACGGGGCCCGCGTCCGCAACGCCCGCGTCGGCCGTTCCGGCATCCGTCCCCGCGTCGCTGCCCGCGTCCGGCTCACCCGCGTCCGGCCCCCCCGCGTCCCCCGTTCCGGCATCCGGCACGGTGGTTCCCGCGTCGGGTGGGGTCCCGGGACCTTCCGGGTCGGAGGAACCGCAGGCCGCCAGCGTCAATGCCAGCAGCACCACGGAGAGACGGGGGCTCACGAACGACGTCCACATGGGTGTCACGCTCCCTGAACGGGGTTACTGGATGAAGTCGCCAATCGTCAGCGCGGGGCTGAAGCCCGAGCAGGCGAACTCGGCCTTCGTGGCCGCGTAGTGCCGCGTGCGGCCCCACGCGCCCGGCAGGTTGCCCTGGGTCGCGAGGGTGGCGGCCGCCTGCAGGTCCAGGTCCACGATGGCCGTGGTGGTGCCCGAGGGCAGCGTGTTGTTGGCGAAGCAGATGTTGATGGGGTTCACCAGCGCGCGGTCATGGCCGTACGGATCCAGGCCGTCCCACACCAGGTGCTCCACGCCGAGCGTGCCCTGCGTCTCGCCATAGGCGTAGAGCGCCGCCAGGGCCGCGCCCAGGGGACGCAGCTGCGGGCTCAGGTTGCCGTTGTCCACGGAGTCGCCGCTGCCGCCCTGGAAGGTGTTGTGGTGGATGTAGACGTCCGCGCTCGCGAAGTTGAAGCCGCCCGCTTCCCACAGGGTGACGTCGTCCTCGATGGCGAGACCACTCAGCACCGCCACGTCCACCGTGTTGTTGTTGCCCCAGGTGTTGCCCGTCAGCTCCACGCGGCGCGACGCCAGCATGAACGTGCCCGTGCCCGCCGGCACCTGCGACACCGTGCTGCTGCTGGCCGCGACGGACGCGAAGTTGTTCCGGTTGTTGCCGGTGATGGTGTTGTTCTTCACCCGGATGTCGGTCCCCTTGATGGGGTTGCCCGGCAGGTCGAACACCACCAGGCCCGTGGTGTTGTCCTGGGCGGTGTTGCCCAGCACGTAGGCGTACTTCGTGTTTTCAATCTCGATGCCCGCCACGTTCTGCTTCGCCACGTTGTTGCGCACGACGGCGTACTCCGTCTGGCCCACGTAGATGCCCGCGTCCGCGGCGTTGTACGCCTCGCAGTCCTCGATGAGGACGTACTTGGACTTCACCGGGTACAGGCCGTACTTGCCGTTGCTCTCCTTGTCGGCCTCCGCCCACTCGGTGCGCACGCGGCGCATCACCACGTCCACGGAGGACTCCACGCGGATGGCGTCCTTCTTCGCGTTCCACACCGCCAGGTCGCGCACCTCGAAGCGGTTGCCCACCACGTCCAGGCCGTTGGAGTTCGCCGCGGCGTTGGTGAACACCAGCACCGTGCTGCTCGCCCCGCCCGTACCCTCGCCCTTCGTGCCCTTGCCCGCGCCCGCCAGCGTGATGCCGTTCTGGCGGATGGTGATGGCGTTGTCGAAGGTGTACGTGCCCGCCGCCAGCTGGATGGTGGTGCACTCGGCCAGCGTGTTCACCTGGTCCTGGAGCGCCTCTTCCTGCCCCGGCGCGAAGTTCAGCGTCGCCTGGGTCTTGCCCTCACAGGAGAAGGTGCCCGCGCTGCCGCCGTCCCAGGCGATGCCCGTGTCCACGGAGCCCGCGTCGCTGCCCGCGTCCGTGTTCGTCCCCGCGTCGCTGCCCGCGTCCGTCCCCGCGTCCACCTTCACGCCCGAGTCCGGCGTGTTGTCGTCGTCATCCGAGCAGGCGCTCAGCGAGAGGGCCGCTACCAGGGCCAGAAGGGTCGCGCTCGTAGCGCGGGACCACTGCAAACGGGGCATGTCATTCCTCCGCGAAGCCGCTCCGCATGGGCCTCGGGGAAGCACCCGGGCCCGCGAAGCAGCGGGAAGGCGGCATGCTCGGAGCAAAGACACACTGGCGACAAGCACAAGTTACACGTTTGTGTTTTGACGCAGCGCTCCTTTGGCCATGCTTGAAAAGCACGCGCACGCGGTAAGCCTATCGTTCGGAATGTGTCCGGAATGCAATTGACGCATGGCTCCATGACCTGCGCCCGAGCAAGCCCCCGGGCCCGGTCGCCGCGCTCCCCTCGGCCCACCCGGGCGGTCATCTTGAGAAGCAGGTCGCGGCCCTGGTTCCCCTCTCCCGCGACGGAAGGAAGGAGGACTCCCATGCGCGCAGGCACCTGGGTGACCCTGGTGGTGACGCTCGCGTCCGGACCGGCCATGACGGCTCTGGCGCAGCAGGACGAAGCGGCGGCTGCCCCGGAGGGCAATGACTTGCAGAACCCGGATGACCGGCAATCACTGACAAGCGGCTCCGGCGACAACACCTTCTGGGACAATTACTGGTATCAGCCGCCCGCGGACAGCGGGTTCCAGCAGCCGCCCGCCGGTTCGTACCAGCTCCAGCAACCCATGGCCGGCACGTACCAGCTCCAGCAGCCACTCATCGGCTCGTATCAGCTCCAGCAACCCATGGCCGGTTCGTACCAGCTCCAGCAGCCGCTCATCGGCACGTACCAGCTCCAGCAGCCGCTCATCGGCACGTACCAGCTCCAGCAGCCGTTGAACGGGACGTATCAGCTCCAGCAACCGCTCATGGGGACGCAGCAGCTGCGCCAGCCGCTGCACGGGCCGGGCGCCACGCAGGCGCCCCGGACACGCTGAGGCCTTCCTTCCGCGTCCCTACCGGCGGGCGTTGAAGGTGTCGCACGCCTCCAGCGTCCCCTGCTCCAGGCCGCGCTTGAACCAGGTCATGCGCTGGGCGGCGGAGCCGTGGGTGAAGGACTCGGGGACGACGTAGCCCCGGGCCCGCTTCTGGAGCGTGTCGTCGCCCACGGCGCTGGCGGCGCCCAGGCCCTCCTCCACGTCGCCCTGCTCCAGGAGGTTGCGCTCCTTCTGCGCGTGGTTGGCCCAGATGCCGGCGAAGCAGTCCGCCTGGAGCTCCGTCAGCACGGAGAGCTGGTTGGCCTGCTCCTCGCTCGTGCGGTTGCGCAGCGACTGCACCTTGCGGGAGATGCCCAGCAGGTTCTGCACGTGGTGGCCCACCTCGTGCGCGATGACGTACGCGCGGCCGAAGTCACCCGGCGCGCCGAAGCGGCTCTCCAGCTCGTCGAAGAAGCTCAGGTCCAGGTACACCTTCTGGTCGCCCGGGCAGTAGAAGGGCCCCACCGCGCTCTCCTGCATGCCACACGCGGACTGCACCGCGCCCGAGAAGAGCACCATGCGCGGCTGCACGTAGCGCACGCCCTGGGGCTCCAGCAGGCCGGGCCAGGTGTCCTCGGTGTCCGCGAGGACGACGGAGGCGAAGTCCTTCAGCTTCTCCTGCTGGGGATCCACGTTCCCGGAGCCGCCCGTGGCCGGGTCGGAATACGGAGAGGTGCGCGAGCCGATCTGCACATCGGACGGGTCACCGCCCAGCAGCATCACCAGCAAGGCCACCACCAACGACGCGGCGCCACCGCCCACCGCGAGCGGGCGTCCAAAGCCGCTGCCCCGCCGGTCCTCGATGTTCGAGCTGCGACGTCCGCCTTCCCACCTCATCCCGTACCCCCTGCCTCGCAAAGACGATCCGAGGACCAAGGTAGGCAGCGGGCCCTCCTTCAGCGACGGTGCGTCCCCACGGCGGCCGGACGCCAGGAGGTCCGCGGGGCAGGCGGGCGGACGGGCCTTCGTTGCGGAAGCCCGTTCTACTTCCCGGGAGAGAAGCCCACCGCGCCGGAAGCCACGCGCGCGGCGGCGCCCAGGCGCTCCAGCAGGGTGGGACCGAAGTACTGGCGCCGGGACTCGCCCTGCCCCGCGCGCACCTGCTCCGCCGTATCCAGGTAGCCCACGTAGCCGTTGGCGAGCCCCAGCACGTGCGTTGCCCCGGAGAGGTCCGCCAGCGCCCGGCCCGCGCCCACCGTGGGCTCGCCCGGGATGGACAGCAGCTCCAGGGGCCCCAGCGTCAGCGCGTCCACTTCCGTTTCACGCGGGGACGAAGCGCACAGGAAGTTGTCCCCGGCCGCCCGGGTGAAGGCGGGCACCAGCCGCGACGAGTCCGGCCGGGGCAGCGCGGTCTGGACCCGCGCGAACGCCAGCCGCACCGGCGCCGCCTCGGGCACTCCGGCCGCCGTGTCCGCCAGCGTGGACAGCTTGCGCGCGAAGCCCAGGGCGCGCTCGGGGCCCTGGCCCTCGGAGAAGGCCACGGACGCATTGCCCGCGCTGCCCTGCACGAACAGCGAGACGCCTTGCCCCGTCTCCTCGCGCAGCATGCTCAGGCGGCCCGGGTAGTCCGGATCCACCAGCGTCCGCTGCCGGGGAATGAGCGTGGCGTGCGCGGCGAACACCAGCACCTCCGCCACCGGCCCCGCCGCCCCGCGCAGCACCACCCGCGTGAGCTGGCCGTCCGGCACATCGCCCCCGCTGCGGGAATAGACGAGCCCCGCGTCCGCGGCGCCGCCCACCTCCATCGTCACATCCGCCATCGAGGCCGCGGCCTTCTCCAGCGCCTCGCTCGCGCCGGCCACCACCGCGTTCACGGAGGCCTCCTGGTAGCGCCCCGTGCCGGACAGCTCGGCCACCCACCGCGCGTCGTAGCCTCCAAAAGAGGAGTGCGTGTGCGTGGCCACCACCAGCACCTCCTTCACCCCTGCCTGCGCGGCGCGCTCGCGCACCCGCGCCGTGATTTCCGGGGTCACGAAGAGCAGCTCCAGCGACACCACGCCCACGCGCGCGCCACCGGCCTCCAGCACCAGGGCCCTCGCATGGAGGGGAAGCTCGGCCTGGCTCGCCTCGGACCGGGGTGGGGCATAGCCGGCCACCACCACCGGAAAGGGCGGGGACAGGGCCACCTTCGCCGCGCCTGCCTTGAGGGGGCCTTCGCCACGCACCTGTGACAGCACCTCGGGCGTGCGTTCTTCCCACCTTCCGCACCAGTTCCATGAGGCGAGCGCGTAGGCGGCCCCGGCCGTTAGCAAGGCGAAGGGCAGCAGGGTGCGGAGGAAGGAGCGTCGGAAGGAAGACATGCCGGTGGGGAGCGTACCCCCTTGGCGCTTCCGGGCGGCTCCTACCTTTCAGGCAATGGCACCTTGCCTGGCCTACAAGGGCCGACGTCGACCTCGGGTGGAATACCCACCTTCAAGGCGTGCGTTCCTGTTCCGCTTCGCGGTCGAAAGGGGTAAGGCAGCGCGCCATGTGCGGCATCTTCGGAATCGTGGGTCATGGAGAGGCGTCCAACCTGACGTACCTGGGGTTGCACGCCCTGCAGCACCGCGGACAGGAGTCCGCCGGCATCGTCGCGTCCGACGGGCACACCCTGCGCGCGCACCGGCAGATGGGCCTGGTCGCGGACATCTTCACCGCGCCGGTGATTGAAAACCTCCCTGGCAAGGCGGCCATCGGCCACGTGCGCTACAGCACGGCGGGCGGCAGCGGGATCAAGAACGCCCAGCCCCTGTTCGTGAACTACGCGGGCGGCCAGTTCTCCATCGCGCACAACGGCAACATCGTGAACGCGACGGAGCTCAAGGCGGAGCTGGAGTCGGAGGGCGCGCTGTTCCAGTCGGACGCGGACACGGAGGTGGTGATGCACCTCCTCGCCCGCTCCAAGCAGCCCACCTTCGAGGCGCGCCTCGTGGACGCGCTGCGCCGGGTGGAGGGCGCCTACAGCATCCTGCTCCTCACCGAGGACAAGCTCATCGCGGTGCGCGACCCCAACGGCTTCCGGCCGCTGGTGCTGGGCAAGATGAAGGATGGCGTGTACGTGCTCGCCAGCGAGACGACGGCGCTGGACCTCATCGAAGCGGAGATCGTCCGCGAGCTGGAGCCCGGCGAGCTGGTCGTCATCGAGAACGGCGTGCTGCGCACCAGCATGCCCTTCAAGCCCGCGGCGCGGCTGGGCCGCTGCATCTTCGAGCACGTCTACTTCGCCAAGCCGGACTCGGTGCTCTTCGGCAGCAGCGTCTATGAAGTGCGCAAGCGCCTGGGCATCCAGCTGGCGCGCGAGCAGCCCGCGGAAGCAGACCTGGTCATCGCGGTGCCGGACTCGGGCGTGCCCGCGGCCATCGGCTTCTCGCAGGCGAGCGGCATCCCGTACGACGTGGGCCTCATCCGCAGCCACTACGTGGGCCGCACCTTCATCGAACCGCAGCAGTCCATCCGCCACTTCGGCGTGAAGCTGAAGCTGTCCGCCGTGCGCCAGGTGCTCAAGGGCAAGCGCGTGGTGGTGGTGGATGACTCCATCGTGCGCGGCACCACCAGCCGGAAGATCGTGAAGATGCTCAAGGCCGCGGGCGCCGTGGAGGTGCACCTGCGCATCTCGTCGCCGCCCACGCAGTGGCCCTGCTACTACGGCATCGACACGCCCAGTCGCACGGAGCTCATCGCCGCCAGCCACACCACGGAGGAGATCGCGAAGTACGTGACGGCGGACTCCCTGGGCTACCTGTCGCTGGAGGGGCTGGGCACCGCGGTGGATGACCCGAAGCGGAGCACCTACTGCACCGCGTGCTTCTCCGGGCAGTACCTCACCGACAAGCTGTCCCAGAGCGCGGGTGGCGCCACCAAGCTCAGTGCCTGAGCTGCCGGCCGCGCCTCCGGGCCGGCCCGGGCTCGCACAGGCGGAGCGGCAGTTCGTCCGCTCCGTCGTCGCGGGCCTGGTGCCGGCGTGCGCGAAGATCCTTCGCAAGCCGGGCTGATTGAACTTCACTTGCGAAGCCGCGGCAGGCAGGAACAGCCCCATGACGACCTGGAGGCGTGGAGCCTGCGAAACGAACGGCATCGACATCCACTACCTCCGGACCGGAGGCGCCAACCCTCCTGTCGTTCTCCTCCATGGATTGATCGGGAGCGGCGCCTGCTGGACTCCCGTGGCGAGAGCGCTCGAAGGTGAATTCGACGTCGTCATGCCCGACGCCAGAGGGCACGGCGGTTCAAGCGCACCGCGCCACGGCTACCGGTACGACGATCACGCGAGCGACGTCGTGGGCCTCATCCGCGGCCTGGAGCTGTCTCGTCCGGTTCTGATGGGCCACTCGATGGGCGGCATGACCGCCGCGGTGGTGGCGAGCCGAGGAGAGGGCGGCATCCGCGGCCTCGTCCTGGTCGACCCGACGTTCTTGAGCCCCGAGCGCCAGCGCGAGGTGCACGACAGCGACGTCGCCGAACAACACCGCCGGGCCCTCGGCTTGAGCAAATCCGACCTCGTCGCCCAGGCCCGAGCCCGGCAGCCGCGTCGCTCGCCCGAGCTCATCGAGCTGCTCGCCGAGGCGAGACTGAAGACCCACCTGGACGCCTTCGACGTCCTCACGCCGCCCAACCCCGAGTATCGCGACGTGGTGCGCGCGATTGACGTCCCGACCCTCCTCGTCATTGGGGACAGCAGCCCCGTCGTCACGCTCGAGATGGCGACGGAACTGCGGAGCCTCAACCCACGCGTGCGAATCGAACAGGTCCAGGACGCCGCCCACGGCCTTCCGTTTGACCAACCCGAGCGCCTGGCGGAGGGGGTCGCGTCGTTCTTGCGTGAGCTGACCTAGCGGCTGCAACTCGCGCCGGGTCCCTCACGGAGTCCCGGAGGGTTCAGACTCCCCGGTCACGGGGACCGGAGCCCTCCCAGCGATGAAGTCCTTCAGGTCGTCGGGAAGCGGCGAAGCGAAGGTGACGGGCTCCCCGGTGCCCGGGTGCGGGAACGTGATGCGCTCCGCATGGAGCGCATGGCGGGGCAACCGCAGCCGCACCCACGCCTCCGGCTCCAGCGAGTGCTTGCTGAAGCGGTCGAAGTAGCCGGGGTCCGGCCCGTACATCTTGTCCCCGACCAGCGGAAATCCCGCCTCACGCAGGTGGATGCGGATCTGATGCTGCCGCCCCGTCTCAGGGAAGCAACGCAGCAGCGCGAACGGCGCACCGCCATGCATGAAGCGCTGAAGCACCTGGAAGCGCGTGCGGCTGGGCTTGCCCGCCACCGGGTCGATTCGCACGGCGATGCGGATCAGGTCCGTGCCCTCCGCGATGGGCGCATCCACGGCGAAGGTGTCCTCGGATGGCTGCCCTTCGCACAGCGCCAGGTACTCCTTGTGCACGTCGCGCGACAGGAAGAGTCCGCCCAGCACGCGGCAGGACTCGGTGGTGCGGCCGCACACCACCAGCCCGCTCGTCTCGCGGTCCAGACGGTGCGCGGGCTCCGCGAAGCGCTCACCGAAGCGCTCGCGCAACAGCGTCACCAGCGTGCCCTTGTGGTAGCGCGCGGTGGGGTGGATGGGCAGCCCCGCTGGCTTGTCGAGCACCAGCAGCCAGTCATCGGAGAAGACCACGGGCAGCACCGTGGGCGTCACGGGCTCCTGGCTCGCGGGGCGGCGGATCCGGAAGGTGAGCCCCGGGTACACGGGCGTGGACGGCTTGAGCCGGTACTCGTCGCACAGCACGCCGCGCAGGATGATGCCGCGCACGCGCTCCAGGTCCATGCGGCGGATCTTCTCGCAGAGGTAGCGGTCCAGCCGCCACCCCGCGTAGTTCGGCTCCACGACGAACGGGATGTCGACGTAGCCGTCGGGCACGGCCGAAGCGGGAGCGGAGTCGGCGTCTTCACGCATGGCGAGCCCGACGCTCTACCATGCTTTGAAACGCGAAAGCCGCCCGGCCCCCGCGCACGAAGACGCGAGCACCCGGCGGCCTGACTGCCTCACGAACGCGTCCGCTTCAGCTCACCCGAAGGCGCGCTTCGTCTCCACGCCCAGGAAGCGCGCGTACAGGTCCGCGATGCGCTCGCCCGTGCGGCCGTCCCACAGCTCCGGCACACGGCCCTTCTTGAAGTCGCCGGCCAGCACGCGGGTCGCGGCCTCGCGGATGCGCGCGGGGTCGGTGCCCACCACCTCGTTGGAGCCGACCTCCACGGTGATGGGACGCTCGGTCTGCTCGCGCATGGTGAGGCACGGCACGTTCAGCGCCGTGGTCTCCTCCTGCAAACCGCCGGAGTCCGTCATCACGAGCTTCGCCTGCGACGTCACCGACAGGAACTCCAGGTAGCCCATGGGGTCCACCAGCTTGAGCCCCGGCGTCTGCTCCAGCTGGGGGCCCAGGCCCTGCTCGGAAATCATCTTCCGCGTGCGCGGGTGCACCGGGAACACGACGGGCAGCTGCTTCGCCACGTCCATCAGCACGCCCAGCAGGCCCGCCAGCAACTTCGGGTTGTCCACGTTGGACGGACGGTGCAGCGTCGCCACCACGTAGCCCTTCGGCGTCAGGCCCAGGGTCTTCAGCGTGGGCAGCTGGTCGGCCTTCTCCTTGGACGACAGGAGCGAGTCGATCATCACGTTGCCCACCAGGTGGATGTGCTTCGGGTCGATGCCCTCCTTCAAGAGGTTCGCGTCCGCGTCGCGCGACGGCGTGAGCAGCAGGTCGGAGAGCCGGTCGGTGACGACGCGGTTGATCTCCTCCGGCTGGTGCCGCTCGAAGCTGCGCAGGCCCGCTTCCACGTGGGACAGCGGGATGGCCAGCTTGGACGTGACCAGCGCCGCGGCGATGGTGCTGTTCACGTCGCCCACCACGGAGACCAGGTCCGGCTTCTCCTTGAGGAAGACCTTCTCCATCTCCACCATCATCTTCGCCGTCTGCTCGGCATGGCTCCCGGAGCCGATGCCCAGGTGGATTTCGGGCGGAGGCAGGCCCAGGTCCGCGAAGAAGACGTCACTCATCTTCGCGTCGTAGTGCTGGCCGGTGTGGATGACGAGCTGCTGCAGGGACGTACGCGCGGAGATGGCCCGGTGAATGGGTGCCACCTTCATGAAATTCGGACGCGCGCCAACGATGTGGATGACCTTCTTCATGTCGCCCCGGAAGCTAGGCATGGCACGCATTCTGGCCAGTGGTGGGTCACCTCCCGGGCGCGGCGGGACGTCCTGAATCTGATAGATGCCGCCCCATGCCCGCCTCCTACACCGTGGCCGTCATCCCCGCCCGCCATGCCAGCACCCGCTTCCCTGGCAAGCCGCTCGCCCTCATCGCTGGCCGCCCCATGATCGAACACGTCTGGCGCCGCTGTCAGGAAGCCAGCGCCTTCGACGAGGTGTGGGTGGCCACCGACGACGCGCGGATCCGCGACGTCGTGGAGGGCTTCGGCGGCCGCGCCGTGATGACCAGCCCCGCCTGCCCCACCGGCACGGACCGCATCGCGGAGGTCGCCCGCTCCCGCCCGGACGTGGAGGTGTGGGTGAACGTGCAGGGCGATGAGCCGCTCGTGGACCCCGCCGCACTCAAGGTGCTGGCGGACCTCTTCCAGGACGACGCCGTGCACATGGCCACGCTGGTGCGCCCCCTGGAGCCGGAGGAGGTGGAGAACCCCAACGTGGTGAAGGCCGTGCTCGCCCTCAACGGCGACGCGCTCTACTTCAGCCGAGCCGCGGTGCCACACGCCCGTGAACCCGGCACGCCCGTGCGCCGCTGGGCCCACCTGGGCCTCTATGGCTACCGGCGCGACACGCTGCTCCAGCTCGCCACGCTCAGCCCCACCCCGCTGGAGGAGGCGGAGAAGCTGGAACAGCTGCGCGCCCTGGAGCACGGCCTGCGCATCCGCTGCGCCAGCGTGTCCTGGCGCACGGTGGCGGTGGACGTGCCGGAGGACGTGGCCCGCGTGGAGGCCGTGATGCGCGAGCGCGGCTGAAACACGCCCGCGCCGGCTCAGATGACCGGCAGCTCGTCCGGCTCGTCGCCCTTCGGGAAGGCCGCGTCGATGCGCTGGAGCTCCTCCGGCGTGAGCTTCAGCGAGGCCGCGCTCGCGTTGTCACGCACGTGCGCCATGTCGCTCGCCTTGGGGATGGCGAACACCGACGGCCGGCGCACGAGGAACTGGAGCGCCACCTGGAAGGGCGTCACGCCGTGTGCATTCGCGATGGACGCCAGCACCTTGCCACCCGCACTGGTGGGCGACGGGAACTGCCCGTTGCCGAAGGGGCTGTAGGCCACCACCGCCACGCCCTGGGACTCACACCACGGGACGACGGCGTGCTCGATGGCGCGCTCCTCCAGGTGATACAGCACCTGGTTGCACGCGATGCGCCCCTTGCCCGCGAGGGCCAGCACCTCCTCCAGGTCCTCCACCCCGAAGTTGCTCACACCCCAGGAGCGGATCTTCCCGGCCGCCACCAGCTCCTCGAAGGCCTCCACCGTGCCCTCCAGCGGGTGCGAACCGGGCCAGTGCAACAGGTAGCAGTCCAGCCGGTCCGTGCCGAGCCGCTTCAGGCTGCGCTCACAGGCGGCCACCGTGCCCCTCCGCGTCGCGTTGGACGGCATCACCTTGGAGACGAGGAACACCTCGTCGCGCCGGCCCGCGATGGCCTTCGCCACCAGCGCCTCCTCCACCCGCCCCTGCCCGTAGAGCTCCGCGGTGTCCAGGTGCGTGAGCCCCAGGTCCAACCCGGCGCGCAGGGCCCGGATGGCCGCTGCCGCGTCGTCGTCCTCCATCTGCCAGGTGCCCTGTCCGATGACAGGCACCGCCACCCCGGTGTTGCCAAAGACGCGCGTCTCCATGGCCCCTCCTCACGTGGAACGGCCCTGAAATACCACCCAGGCCTCCCGCCTGCATCCCGGCCCTGCATCTCCGTCCGGGCTGCACGGCCCGCCAGAGTCCAGTAGGCTCCGCCAGTGCCTCCCTCCGTTACCGCTCCGACATCCAGCCTCTCCTCCGGGGTCACCGTGCGCCGCCTGCTGGCCCTGGCCCGCCCCGAAGTAGGCACGCTGCTGGTCGCCACCTTCTTCCTGCTCATCAGCAGCGGCGCCAGCCTGGTCTACCCCCAGGGGGTCCGCATCCTCATCGACGAGGCCCTCAACGCGAAGAACCGCGACCTCATCGACAAGGCCGCGCTCGTCATGCTGGCCGTCTTCCTGGTCCAGGGCATCGCCACCGCCCTGCGCTACTACCTCTTCTCCAATGCCGGAGAGCGCGTGGTCATGCGCCTGCGCCATGACTTCTTCCGAAGCCTCATGAACCAGGAGGTGGCCTTCTTCGACACGCACCGCACGGGGGAGCTCACCAGCCGGCTCGCCTCCGACACCACCGTGCTCCAGAACACCGTGAGCGTGAACATCTCCATGGGGCTGCGCAACGCCGTGCAGGCCCTGGGCGGCATCGTGCTGCTCTTCTACACCTCGCCCTCGCTCACGTTCCTGATGCTCGCCATCGTGCCCCTGGTGGCCGTGGGTGGCATGGTCTACGGCCGGCGCGTGCGCGGGCTGTCGCGCAACGTGCAGGACGCGCTCGCCAAGGCCAGTGAGGTCGCGGAGGAGAGCCTGTCCGGCATGCGCACCGTGCGCTCCTTCGCGGCGGAGCCCTCGGAGGTGGCGCGCTACGGCAACACCGTGCGCCACGCCTACGAAGTCGCCCGCCACCGCGCGCGCCAGTCCGCCGCCTTCATGGGGGGCGCCTCCAGCGCGGGCTACATCGCCGCGGTGGTGGTGTTCTGGTACGGCGGCCGGCTGGTGGTGGACGGCGAGCTCTCCGTGGGCGCGCTCACCTCGTTCCTCATCTACACGATGCTCGTGGCCATGTCCCTGGGCGCCCTGGTGGACCTCTGGGCGGACTTCATGCGCGCCTCGGGTGCCGCCGAGCGCGTCTTCGAACTGATGGACCGCGCGCCCACCATCCCCGCCACCGAGGGCGAGCGCCCCGCCTCCGTCGAGGGCCTCGTGGAGCTGCGGGGCGTGCACTTCGCCTACCCCACGCGCCCGGATGTGCCGGTGCTCCAGGGCATCGACCTCACGCTCAAGGCCGGCGAGGTCGTCGCCGTGGTGGGCTCCTCCGGCGCCGGCAAGTCCACCCTCGCCGCCCTCCTGTCCCGTTTCTATGATCCGCTCCAGGGCCAGCTGCTCCTGGATGGGCGCCCCCTCAAATCCCTGGACCCCAGCTGGCTGAGGCGCCACGTGGGCATGGTCGCCCAGGAGCCCCTGCTCTTCTCCTGCTCCATCGCGGACAACATCCGCTACGGCCGCCCGGACGCCACCGACGCGGAGATTGAAGCCGCCGCCCGGGCCGCGAACGCGCACGACTTCATCCAGCGCTTCCCGGACGGCTACCGCACGGAGGTGGGCGAGCGAGGCGTGCAGCTGTCCGGCGGCCAGAAGCAGCGCGTGGCCATCGCGCGGGCCGTGCTCAAGGACCCGCGCATCCTCATCCTGGACGAAGCCACCAGCGCCCTGGACTCGGAGAGCGAGCACCTGGTGAAGGACGCCCTGGACCGGCTGATGCAGGGCCGCACCACGCTCATCATCGCCCACCGCCTGTCCACCGTGGCCAACGCCCAGCGCGTGCTGGTGCTGGAGCACGGCCGCGTGGTGCAGAGCGGCACCCACTCCACCCTCATGACGCAGGACGGCCTGTACCGCCGCCTCGTGGAGCGCCAGGTCGTCGCCGCCTGAACGCTCGTTCCCCGGACGGCCCCCACCCGCCTCGCGCTCTTCGTGGCGCGAAAAGGGGGCACGCATTATCTCTGCTGCCGCAAGAAAGGAGGTGATGCCTTGAACGACAGCAAGATCAAGGCGTCCACCTCCGTCGCGGTGGCCTGCTAACGCAGTGTCTCCCCGGCGGAAGTGACGCCTGCGGTAACGAGTCGCCCCCGCCTTTGCCGGCGGGGGCGACTTTTTTCGTCCCCCGCCCTACCGGGAATGTCCTGCCCGACCACCGGTTCGTGGCCGCCGGGGGGAAGCGCCATCCACGACCGTTGGGGTCGCCTGCCGGAGAACTGCCGTGTCCATCACGCCGTGTCCCATCCCTCTGCCTTCCGCCCTCCGTGACGAGGAGACCGTGGATGACCAGCGCAATCTTTTTTGTCCCAACTACGACGCCTGCCTGCACCAGGTCGTGAAGAAAGGCTGGGAAGGCTGGAGTTGCCGGGGGTGCGACCTGCGCCACTTCCGCGTGGGCCAGCCCACCGCCCAGCAGTTCGCGGTCGCCCGCCCCGGGGGTTGGGACGCGCAGTGAAGGGCTGACCTCGCGGGTCGGGGCCAGCCGGCCGTCCGTGCGTCAGAGAATATTTGACGCCCCCTGGCCCTCTTGGCAGGAAGGGACATGCGCTCCAAGAAAACCAAGTTCATCTTCGTGACGGGCGGCGTGGTCAGCTCGCTGGGGAAGGGACTGGCCTCCGCATCCATTGGCGCCCTCCTCGAGAACCGCGGGCTGGACATCACGCTCATCAAGCTGGATCCCTACATCAACGTGGATCCGGGCACGATGAGCCCCTTCCAGCACGGCGAGGTCTTCGTCACCGAGGATGGTGGCGAGACCGACATGGACCTGGGCCACTACGAGCGGTTCACCCACGCCCGGATGAGCCGCCTCAACAACTTCACCTCCGGCCGCATCTACAACGCGGTCATCACCAAGGAACGACGGGGCGAGTACCTGGGCAAGACCGTCCAGGTGATTCCGCACATCACGGATGAAATCAAGGCCAGCATCCGCCAGGCCGCCCAGGACGTGGACGTCGTCATCGTGGAGGTCGGCGGCACGGTGGGTGACATCGAGTCCCTGCCCTTCCTCGAGGCCATCCGCCAGATGCGCTACGACGTGGGCAGCCAGAACGCGGTCTACATCCACCTGACGCTGCTGCCGTACATCGGCGCCGCGGGCGAGGTGAAGACCAAGCCCACGCAGCACTCGGTGATGAAGCTGCGCGAAATCGGCATCCAGCCGGACTTCCTCCTGTGCCGCACCGACCGGGAGATTTCGCGCGAGCTGAAGGACAAGATCGCCATGTTCTGCAACGTGGACAACGGCAACGTGTTCACGTCCCCGGACGTGCGCAGCATCTACGAGCTGCCCCTGGAGCTGCACCGCCAGGGCCTGGATGAGCGGCTGGCGGAGGTGCTCAACATCTGGAGCCGCGCGCCCCACCTGGAGAAGTGGGAGACCATCGTCCGGAAGATCTACGAGCCCGCGCGCGGTGAAGTCACCGTCGCCATCGTGGGCAAGTACGTGAACCTCACGGAGAGCTACAAGAGCCTCAACGAGTCCCTGCTCCACGGCGGCATCGCCAACGACGTGCGCGTGAAGCTGCGCTTCGTGGACAGCCAGGACGTGGAGGCGCAGGGGCCGGAGAAGACGCTCGCGGGCGTGGACGCGGTGCTCGTGCCCGGCGGCTTCGGCGTGCGCGGCACGGAAGGGAAGATCGCCGCGGTCCGCTACGCGCGGGAGAACAAGATTCCGTTCTTCGGCATCTGCCTGGGCCTCCAGATGGCCGTGGTGGAGTTCAGCCGCACCGTGCTGGGCTTGAAGGGCGCCAACAGCCTGGAGTTCGACGAGCACACCGCGCACCCCGTGGTGACGCTCATGGAGAGCCAGGTGAAGGTGCAGGACAAGGGCGGCACCATGCGCCTGGGCAGCTACGCGTGCGCGCTCAAGGCCGGCACCGTCGCGCACAAGCTCTACGCCCAGGACGCCATCCAGGAGCGCCACCGCCACCGCTACGAGGTCAACAACGCCTACCGTGGCCGTCTCCAGGAGGCCGGGCTCGTCATCTCCGGCCACAACCCGGAGCTGAATCTGGTGGAGATGATTGAACTGGCGGATCATCCGTACTTCGTCGGCTGCCAGTTCCACCCGGAGTTCAAGAGCAAGCCCTTCGCCCCCCACCCCCTCTTCTCCGGCTTCATCGGCGCGGCGCTCGCCCAGCGGGACGCCACCCGGACCCAGCCTCCCGCCACCCCGGTGCGCTCATGAGCAACCCCCCCTCCATCGAGCTGTGCGGCCACAAGGTCGGCCCCGGTCAGCGACTCTTCGTCATCGCCGGCCCGGACAGCATCGAGTCCGAGGAGATGGCCCTGCGCCACGCCCACCTGCTCAAGGGCATCACCGCCCGGCTGGGCGTCCCGTATGCCTTCAAATGTTCCTATGACAAGGCCAACCGGACCAGCGGCAAGTCCTTCCGCGGTCCGGGTTTGAAGGAAGGTCTGAGAATCCTGGACCGTATCCGCCGGGAGGTGGGCGTGCCTGTTCTCACGGACGTCCATGAAACCAGCCACGTCGGGCCTGCCGCTGAAGTCGTGGATATCATCCAGATACCCGCCTTCCTCTGCCGCCAGACGGACCTCGTGGAGGCGGTCGCCCGCTCCGGCAAGGGGGTGAACTTGAAGAAGGGACAGTTCGTGGCCCCCAAGGACATCGTCCACTCGGCCAGGAAGGCCGTGGAGACGGGGAACCCCAACGTGCTCGTCACCGAGCGCGGTTCCTCCTTCGGCTACAACAACCTCGTCGTGGACATGCGCGGCCTCGCTCAGATGCGCGAGGCCGGCCTCGTGGTGTGCATGGACGCGACCCACGCCGTCCAGCTCCCCAGCTCCAGCGATGGCAAGACAGGCGGTGAGCGCAGGTTCGTCTCACTGCTCGCCCGCAGCGCCGCGGCCGCCGGGATTGACGCTTTATTCACAGAAGTCCACGAAGACCCCGACCGTGCCCTGTGTGACGGTCCGTGCTCGCTCAATCCACAGATGTTCGAGGACGTGGTACGAGATGTGCTCAGCATCCGCCGCGCGCTGGGTCACGAAGCCAGTTGATGGACGCGAAAGGTGAGGAGGCCATGCAGACGGAAGCGCCTTCCAAGCCGGGCAAGGAAGAGCTGACGTCCCGTGCGTCGCGCGTGCGACTGCTCGTGTTCGACGTGGATGGCGTCCTCACCGACGGCGCGCTGTATTACGGCGACAACGGCGAGGTGATGAAACGCTTCAACGTGAAGGACGGCCATGCGCTCGTCATGGCCCGCCTGGTGGGCCTGCCCGCCGCCATCCTCACCGCGCGCACGTCCCGTATCGTGGAGGCCCGAGGCCGAGAATTGGGCCTCGCCGCCATCTTCCAGGGCCGCAAGGAGAAGGGTCCCGCCCTTCAGGAATTGCTTGCTCAACTCCAGATACCCGCAAATCAGTGCGCGTATATGGGAGACGACCTCAACGACCTGGACCCCATGTCGCTCTCCGGGCTTTCCGCCTGTCCGGCGGATGCCGTTCCAGAGGTGCGCCAGGAAGCGCACTTCGTTACGCAGAACGTGGGCGGTCACGGAGCCGCCCGTGAGCTGGTTGAGCTGTGCCTCCGTGCCAGTGGCCGTTGGGATGACGCCGTGGGTCTGATGAGAAGCACAGGTAAACGCAGCACGTCGTAGGGTGGGTTGATCAAACCCCGCATTCAAGGTAGGTGTTTATTTCCATGGCTAGTGGAACGATGCAGTCCGAGGGGAGTACGGCGATGACGGACCAGCTCTACACGACGCACGACATCAGTCGGTTGCTTCAGGTGGACCCGTCGACGGTGAGCAAGTGGATCGACCGCGGCATCCTGATGGCCTTCCGGACTCCGGGTGGCCACCGGCGCGTGCGTTCGACCGACCTGCGCACCTTCCTGGTCACCCACCAGATGCCCGTGCCCGAGGAGCTGGGCAGCAGCACGGTGCGCCTGCTGGTCGTGGACGACGAGCGCCCGGTGCTGGACGCCATCAAGCGCGCATTCAAGCCGCACGCGAACCAGGTGGAGCTTCAGACGACGACGAGCGGCGTGGAGGCCCTGCTGCTGGTGTCGGAGCAGAAGCCGCACGGGATGATCATCGACCTCAACATGCCGGACATCGACGGCATCGAGGTCTGCAAGCGCATCCGCGCGCGCAAGCAGATGGAAGGCGTGCGTCTCATCACCATGACGAGCAATCACACGCCCGACGTGGTGGAGCAGTCCAAGCAGGCCGGCGCGGTGGCGTGCCTGCCCAAGCCGCTGGACGTGACGCAGGTCATGGAGCTGTTCCGGGTGCCGCTGGCGCTCAACACTGCTCGCAAGTAAAGGGACGGGGGCTTCCGCCGGCCACCGCGGAAGCCCTCGGGTCGCAAGGATGCTTGCGGGAGTCGCCGCGCCTCGCTGTAGCGAGGGCAGCGGCCTCCCTTATGGGTGGGTGCTCGCGCATCCATCGCGGGTGTTGATGCGTGCGCATCAACCCTGGACCTTCACCTCGACGACGCGGGGCTTGGTCTCCTCGCGGCGCGGCAGGGTGAGGGTGAGCACGCCATTGTCGTAGCGAGCCTCCACGCGGGTCGCATCCACCGTGTCCGGCAGGCGGAACTGGCGCGCGTAGACACCCGAGGCGCGCTCCTGGCGGCGCAGGGTGCTGCCCTCCGGCACGACTTCCGCCTTGCGCTCGGAGCGCACGGTCAGCACGCCGTCCTCGACCTTCACCTGGATGGCCTTGGCGTCATGGCCGGGCAGGTCGACGCGCAGCGTGATGCCGGCTTCGGCCTCCAGGATGTCCGCCGCGGGCGTGACGGTGCGCTCGGCGTCATTGCGGACGCCGGGCGAGGCCAGCTCGCGGAAGAGGAAGTCGAAGTCGCGCAGCAGGGGCACGGCAACGGCGGCGTTGTAGGGATTGCGGGCGTTCAGCATGGTCGTCTCCTGTTCGTGACGTCCCTTGGGACGCACGTCGTGCGGTTTCACGGTCGTTGTTGAAGTGGGCGGCCGGGACCCTGTTTCCAGGAGCGCCCGGCAGCGCCTCACAAGACTCAAGAGAACCATGCTTCGGGACGTGTCAAGCAACGGCCCCCGCCGTCCTGGAGCCCCGCGAAAAGGCTCCGCGCCTGCCCGCTTGCCCTCCGGCCAAGAGGCCGTTGGCCGGGCTTTTCAGTCGTCGTCGCGGCCGAGCGTGACGACGGCGCCGTCCTCGTCCCGGGTGACGTGCACCTCCCAGGGGCGGCAGCAGACGGGGCAGTCCTCCACGTAGGACTCGGCGGAGGCGCCCAGCGAGTCCACGTCGACTTCCACCTCTTCACCGCAGTACGGGCACGTCTGGGTGGCGGCGTCCGCGAACGGTTGCATGGTGCTGGCCTCCTTGCCCTCAAGGCATGTTCCCCTGCCTTCGAGGCAGGTTCAGCGACGTGGACTGAGCGTCCGCGCCATCAGACGCTAGAATCCCCACCCCATGGCTCCCCCTTCCCGGAATCGCATCGCGGACATCCTCGTCAAGGCGCGCGTCATCGACGAGTTGCAGCTACGCAGCGCGCTCGCGTCGCTGGACCAGTGGGGCGGACGCGTGTCGCGCGTCGTCGCGGACCTGGGGCTGGCCTCCGAGGAGACCATCACCCAGGCCATCTGCCAGGGCCTGGGAATGCCGCGCGTGCAGCTGGGCAACCTGACGAAGGACGCGGCCGCCCTCTCGCGCGTGGACGTAGGGCTCGCCGAGCAGAAGGGCGTCTTCCCCGTGCAGCTCAAGGACAACGGGAAGACGCTGGTGCTGGCGATGTCCGACCCCACGGACCTGGCCACGTTGGACCAGGTCGCGGCGCGCAGCCGTGCCCGCGTGGTCCCCATGGTGGCGGGCGACCGTGAAATCGAGCACGCCATCCTGCGCCACTACCGCGGCCAGGAGCCGGTGGAGAAGAAGCGCTTCAAGCCGGACACGAACAAGCAGGCGATGGACGAGCTCCCGGAGGAGGAGGAGTTCAAGGTCGTCGACATGAGCGGCAAGACGGTCGTCAAACGCATCAGCGACATCGTCGACCCGAACGCCGCGCCGCCGCCGCCCGCCGCGCCCGCCCCTGCGCCGCGCGCATGCGCCTCTGACC
>NZ_RAWE01000135.1 GCF_003611695.1 Corallococcus carmarthensis
GTCCGGAAGCCGTCAGCGCGCCACGGCGACGGACGCCGCGGGCGGGGCGGCCTCCGGCGCGGGGGGCTCATCCTCCTGCGGCTGGGCGGCGTGCTCCGGCAGGAACATCAGCAGCACCAGCGCGGGGATGGCCGCTACGGCCGTGAAGGCGAAGAACGTGGGCCAGCCCATCCACGTGGCCAGGTAGCCGGACACGGAGCCGATGAGCCGGTTGGCGATGGTGCCCAGCGCGGACAGCAGCGCGTACTGCGTGGCGCTGAAGCTCTTGTGGCACAGCGACATCACGAAGGCCGCGAACGCCGTGACGCCCAGGCCCGTGCAGATGTTGTCCACCGCGATGGTGCCCGCGAGCATCAGGTCGTTCTTGCCCACCAGCGCCAGGGCCATGAAGGCCAGGTTGGTGAGGCCCTGCGCGGCGCCGAAGATGAACAGCGCGCGGCGCATGCTGAGCTTCACCATCAGCACGCCACCCAGCAGGCCGCCGCAAATGGTGGCCACCATGCCCAGCGTCTTGCTGAGCGCGCCAATCTCCGTGTTGGAGAACCCCAGCTCGATGTAGAAGGGCGTCACCATGCTGGCGGCGATGGCGTCCCCCAGCTTGTAGAGCACCAGGAACGCGAGCACCCCCAGCGCGTACTTGCGGCGGAAGTAGTCCACGAAGGGCCGCACCACCGCGTCCGCCAGGTTGCGCGGAGGCCGCACGCTCTGGGGCTCCGGGGCCATGAGCGTCGCCACCACGCCCACGATCATGAGCAGGCCCATCACGTAGTACGTCCGCGACCAGCCCAGGTGATCCGACAGGATGAACGCGAGCCCGCCCGCGACGAGCATGCCCATCCGGTAGCCGGTGACGTACAGCGAGTTGCCCAGCCCGCGCTCCTCCATCGTGAGGATGTCCGTGCGCCACGCGTCCGCGACGATGTCCTGGCTTGCGGACAGGAACGTCACCACCACCGCCATGCACGCCATGGCCATGGGGGCGTCCTTCGGGTTCACCAGCCCCATGGCGGAGATGGCGCCCACGAGCAGCACCTGCGTGAGCAGCATCCAGCCGCGCCGCCGGCCCAGGAAGGGCAGGGTGTATCGGTCCATCAGGGGCGCCCACAGCACCTTGAAGGTGTAGGGCAGCGCGACGAGGCTGAAGATGCCAATCGTCTTGAGGTTCACCCCCTCGTTCTTCATCCACGCGGACAGCGTGACGCCGGTCAGCCACAGGGGGAGGCCGGACGCGAAGCCGACGGCCATCAGGAGCCAGACGCGCCGGCTCTTCAAGACGGTGAGAAGCGAGGAGTTGGGCATGGGGGCGCGGGAAAACAGCCGCCAGCATAGAGAATCCACCCCGCACGTCACCTTCCGAAGGGCAGGGACTGTCCGCCCGGCTGCTGTCCGGCCCGAAACTCGGGCGGAGCCCGGGCGGCCTCTTCAGGGCACCGGGTCCAGCGCGGACACGTCCGGGCAGGTGGCGCGGTTGCCCTCGGTGGGGGTGATGAAGTCCCAGTTGCGCTGCATGAAGGTGATGCGCGTCCGGGTGTCCCAGCACTCCGTGTACTGAGCGCCCTTCGCGTCCCCCTCCAGGATGTTGAGCACCAGCACGCCCCGGCCGTCCGGCGTCCAGCGCGCCACGATGTCCAGCGTCTCCAGCAGTCCGCCGGGAATCAGGTCCTCCCCCGGCAGGCGGAAGGCCATCTCCCCCAGGCCCTCGGGCGTCTGACGTGACGCGTAGCGCGTGAGGGGCACCGAGGCCCCCGCGCCGGTGAAGAGCAGCTCCACGCGCGTGGGCAGCGCCCGGGTCTGGTAGCCGATGTCCAGCCGGTCCAGCGCGGTCGCCTCCTTCGTGTCGAACCCGTTGTCGCGAGCCTCCTTGAGGTCCAGCGCGAGCGTGCCTTCGCCCTTGCGGATGCCACCGTCCGCCTTGAAGGTGCCGGGCAGGTAGGTCCACCACGCGCCTTCGCCGCCGCCCTTGGGGCGGAACTGGAGCAGGTACGCGAAGGAGTCCCCCTGGCGGTTCATCACGAAGCGCAGCTCGTGACCGGGATGGTCGTCGGCGGGGAAGGGGCCCCAGATGCGCCGGTCGGTTTCGCGGGTGGTGGGGGGGGCGTTGCGGAACAGCTCCAGCATGGAGAGCAGGCCGTCCACGCTGGTGTTGAACTGCGTGCCCGCCGCGTAGGCCTGGAGGGCGAGCTCCGACGTTCCGCCCAGCACCAGCGACGCGCTCAGCCGCTGCACGCGCGTGCCCAGGCCCTGCCCGGAACGGGCGCTGTCCGGCAGCTTCGCGGCCAGGTCCTCGCGCTGGGGCAGGGCGTTCTGGAACTCCAGGTCGTCGTTGGAGAAGTCTCCGCCGCACGCGACCGCGAGGAGGCAGGGGAGGGCCAGGGCAAGGGTTCGCATCAGGGGCTCCCTCATGGCTCGTACGTGAGGAGCGCGGCCAGCTCCCAGAACCCCAGGGAGCGCTGCGCGTCGACGGTGTATTGGAGGTACTGCAGGCGGCTGCGCGCGGTGAGGTTCAGGCGGCGCGTGATCTGGAAGCGCGCTCCGGTCGCGAGGCCCGGTGACACCATGGCGTAGCGTTGATCCGGGAACGCCGCGTCGTCGAACTTGCGGCCCATGATGAGGTACGCGACGCGCACGCCCACGAACGGAGCCACGCGGCCCACGGGCCACTCGGCGGTGAGGCTGGTGCCCACGTTCACCATGGAGTAGCGGTACGTCGGCCCCTCCAGCGTGGGCAGCGCCAGCACGCTGTTCGTGCCGCCCAGCGCCGCGTCGAAGCCCCAGACCCAGTCGCGGCGGAAGTAGTCGTGCAGCTCGGCCTCCGCGCCGAACAGGGGCACGGAGAGGAAGAGGGACTGGCGCGTCTGCGCGTCGAAGAACGACTGGTAGCCGCCGGTGAGCCCGAAGGTCCACCACGCGCCCTTGTCCAGCATGGCGCCCTTCACGGGGTCATCGGAGAAGGGCGCATCCTGGAAGCGCGGCTCCTGGAGGATGGTGGTCCGGCCGCGCGCGACCTCCACGTCTCCAATGCGCAGCCGGTCGCTGAGCCGGCGCTTCACGCGGTAGGTGCCGGGGGCCAGGGCCACGCGGCGCTCGGTGTCCGCGGTCTTGTCCAGCTCCGCGACCACGAGTCCGCCCGGATCCACGAAGTAGTAGGAGCCCGCGGGGGCGTTGCCGGGAACAACGAGCCCTTCGGCGCTCGCGCGCAGGTCGGTGAGGACCAGGTCGCCGTTGCCCGCCAGGTCGTAGCTGAACGTCGGGTGCTGGGGGCCCGCGCTGCTGTCGGCCGTGTCCGCGACGGTGCGGGCGTAGGCGTGCGAATACGCCTCGAAGAGCGTCACGCGTCCGTCGCCGCTGCGGTCCGCGTCGCCCAGCAGCCCGCTGGCCAGGTGGTGGGAAAAGTAGCTGCCGCCCAGCGCATCCGACTCCTGCGAGTCCTCGTCCGCGGCGCTGGAGGTGAGGATGACGACGCCCCGGGCATCGCGTGCCGCGCCGGATTCCACGTCGAAGGCGGGGGCCTTGCGAGCGCCCTTGGTGCGGGTGAGCGCGCCGGAGCGGCAGGAGTCGAGGATGGCGATGCGGATGTCCACGGGCGCGTCCGCCAGCCGGCGCTTGAGCGCGTCGAAGGCGAGCTGCGAGGCCCCCAGCCGCAGCGCGCCGTCCTTCGCGTGGCCGGAGTAGTAGACGAACAGCGCGGTGCGCTCGCCGCGAGCCTGCGCCGCGCGGGCCCGCTGCTCCAGCTCCGCCAGGGCGGCGAGGAAGTCCTTCGCGTCGTCGTCCAGGAGGAGCTTCGCGTCCGCCGGAGCCACACCGCCCAGCCGCGTGAGCAGGTCGTGCATCTTGCGCGCATCGTCGCGCGCGTAGCTCAAGGGCCGCGTGTCCGAGCCGCCCGTGTCATTGCCCGCGATGAGCGCGAAGCGATGCAGCGTGTCCGCGTGCGCGGCGGTGGAGGCCAGCACCAGTGCGGGAATCGACGCCCGCATCGCCGTGACCCATTCGCGCCTGCGTCCTGACGCGCGGGTCTTCACTGCCCACTCCGACGGCGCAGTCCACGGCGCTCGCCGCGCTCCCGGAGCGAGGAATCGCGCGAACGCGGACCGTGCCGAGGCAGCCATGGGCGCAAGGCGCTTCCGCAACACGCTCACGGGACCGTCGCTCATGGCTTCAGCAGGATCCACTGGGTCTGCGCGCCCGGCACGTCCAGCGGGGCCATGCGCGTGACGTCCCGGCCCGCGGCGGTGAAGGCCTTCCGGGCCGTGTCGCTCAACGCGTCCATCGACACGGGCGCGTCCGTCAGCACCAGCACCACTCGCTCCGTTCCCGCGCCGGTGAACTCCACGCTCTCCGGCAACCAGTGCTGTCCCGCACCTGGCTCCACCGCGAGGCTGTCCCCGGACTCCGGATAGAGCGGCGTCACCTCGCCCTGCGCATCCACCGACAGCGCCGCCACGAAACGGTATGCATCCGCCGTGTAGCCCAGCCGCACGCGCTCGCCGGGCTGCAACGCCTCCGGCGCGTCCGTGTTCGCTACCCGCTGCGGATCCACGCCCCCACCGATTCGCAGCTCCGCGCCCGCGCCGCCCTTGATGCGATTGCCCGTCCCAGGCGGCGGGACCGGATCCGCCCTCCCGCCGCTCTCCAGCAGCGGACGCGCCAGCACCAGCACCAGCACGGACGCAGCCACCGCCATCAACGGCCGGGCCCACTGCGCGCGGGCCGCCGGCTCCCTGGCGGCCTGCCTCGCGCGGGCCCGCTCCACGCCGGCCTCGAAACCTTCGAACGGCACCTCCGCCTCGAAGGCGGCCTGCGCGTCCACGAAGGACCGGAGCGTCGCGCCACACGCCTCACACGCCTCCGCATGCTCCCGGACGCGGTGGGCTTCCTGGGTGGGCAATTCGCCGG
Source organism: Corallococcus carmarthensis (assembly GCF_003611695.1). Lineage (GTDB taxonomy): Bacteria > Myxococcota > Myxococcia > Myxococcales > Myxococcaceae > Corallococcus > Corallococcus carmarthensis. Next base: position 4,894 of record NZ_RAWE01000135.1, read on the forward strand.
CGTGCAGGCGGCGCAATGTCCAGCTCGACTCATGCGCGCTCATCGGACGCTCAGCTCCTCTCCACCCAGCTCCGCGAAATGCTCCAACCGCTTCCTCACCGTGGGCACCGAACGTCCCAGCACCGCGGCCACCTCTTCCAGCGTCATCCCGTCCACGTGGTAGTGGATGGCCGCCGCCTGCGTCTCCGCGTCCACCCGGGCCAGCAGCTTGCGCACCAGGTCGCGCGTCTCCATCGCCTCCGCTCCGCCGTGGCCCTCCGAACGGGCCGCCTCGTCGCGCGCGAACCACTTCTTCCACGCCGCCCCTTCCGAGCGCAGCTGGTTGAGGCAGTGGTGCGTGGCGATCTTCATCAGCCACGTCAGCGGAGACGCCTCCTCGCGGAACGAGTCCCCGTGCACGATCACGCGGGCGAAGACGTCGTGCATCGCGTCCTCCGCCCGGCTCGCATCCTTCAGCAGGTAGCGGCAGCGCTCACGCACGCTGCCGCCGTACTTCACATACAGCTCGCGCAGGACGGCCCGCCGGTCCTCGTTGGAACGGGAAGGCACCACCTTCAGGGCCAGCGGGGTCGGTCCGGTCACGCGCGGTTGGAGCCTACCGCGACCTGCCTCACAGCGACGAGTACACCGCCGCCGTGAACCCGCCGCAGGCCGCCTCCGCCTCGCCGTAGCCCAGGCGCGGGTCCAGGCTGACGCGGAAGTAGGTGCTGAGGAAGTTCGTGTCCCAGCACTCGTTCAGCGTGGCCTCGCCCACCAGGTCGCCCCCCGTCACCTTGATGTCCGAGCGGCCTGCCCCCGTCGCCGTCCAGCGGCTCTTGATGGACAGCTTCTCCAGCTTCGCGCGCAGCGGGTCGCCGTTGTCGATGTCCTCGTACGTCGCGAACTCGAACTCGCCGCCCGCCGCCGCGGACGCCTTGTAGTGGTAGTTCCCGTCCACGCGCTTGCTGGCGTCGTTCTCGTCACGCACCTGGTGGAAGTCCGCGTCCACCGTGGCCTCCGCGGAGGCGCTCGGACGCGCGTAGCGGATCTCCACCGTGCCCACGTTGTCGTCGGCGTTCGGCAGGGTGTGCGCCGCGTCCCAGTCGATGAACAGCTCGCCGGAGCCGTAGCCCTTCACGCGCTCGCCGTCCGCGTCCACCGCCACCTGCTGCGTGCCCGACAGCACCGCCCGGAAGGCGCTGTCCTCCTCCGCCTTCGCCTTGCCCTCCAGCACCCAGGAGAACGAAGCGTCTCCCGACTTTGTCACCGTCAGGCGCCACGTCGTGGGACTCAGCGCCTCCGTGCTCGGGCCCCACACCGCCTTGTTCTCCTCCAGCGTCGTCGGCGGATACTTGGTGATCTGCTCGATGAGGTTGAGCACCCACAGGGTGCCGCCGTTCACCGACACCGTGGCGGCCACCGTCGCCTGGTAGTACTCCGCCTTCTGCCCCTGGCCATACTGCGCGGAGGGCCCGGCCGCCGTCAGGCCCTGGCCGTTCTCCTTCGGCGGCTTCACCTGCGTCATCTCCTTGGAGGGCAGGCCATCACGGAAGGTCTCCGCGTCGTTGCTCTGGGCGTCGTTGCAGCCCACGAACAGCAGTGAGGCACACAGCAAGCTCTTGCGCAGCATGGTCGGGTGTCCTTTCAGGGCCCGTCGTGCGGGCCGTGCGGCAGGGAATTCGCTCCTATGGACACAGGCCGGGCGAAAAACAGAAAAAGGGCTCGCTTGAGGCCGAAAACTTCAATGAAACCAGTTCCTTGGCGTCTGGCTGCTTGCTCTCCGGGCGCTCGCGCCCGCTTGCCCGACGGTTGAAATGGGCCATCCCTACCTTTCGCCCATGGAAAAACGACACCCGAACCATCCCGGGGAGATGGGTACGGACGCCACGCTGGCCGAGCGGGAGCGTGCGCCGGACGAGATCAACGCCCGCGCCAGAGCCGTCGGTTTGCTTCATGAGGCAGGGGTGCCGTTCGTGGTGGGCGGGGCGTATGCCTACGCCACCTATACGGGCATCTACCGCGACACCAAGGACCTGGACCTGTTCCCGCGCAAGCCGGACGCCATCCGGGCCCTGGACGTGCTGGAGAAGGATGGCTGGCGCACGGAACGTCCGGACGAGGTGTGGCTCTACAAGGCGTACAAGGGCGACTACTTCGTCGACTTCATCTTCTCCTCCGGCAACGGCGTGGCGACGGTGGACGACGAGTGGTTCACCCACGACAAGAAGGCCACCATCTTCGGCTACGAGTGCCTCATCGCGCCGGCCGAGGAGATGATCTGGTCCAAGGCCTTCGTCACCGAGCGCGAGCGCTATGACGGCGCGGACATCAACCACCTCATCCTCAAGGCGGGGCGGGAGATGGACTGGGACCGCATCCTCCGGCGCTTCGACCGCTATTGGGAGGTGCTGCTCAGCCACCTGATGATGTTCCGCTTCGCGTACCCCAGCGAGCGCGACATCGTGCCCAACTACGTGATGACGGAGTTGATGAGCCGCACGCTCCAGACGGTGCGCGACGGCAGCTGGGAGGAGCGGCTGTGCCGGGGCAACCTGGTGTCCAAGGTGAACTACCACGTGGACATCCACCACTGGGGCTTTGGGGACGGCAGGGCGTGGGACGAACAGGACAGACCCGAGGGGGGGACACGTGGCGCGAGATCCGAGCTCGAAGATTCGGCTGGCGGCAGTCGGTGACCTGCACTGCCGGGACGACCAGCACGGGCGCTTCCGTCAGCTGATCAAACAGGTGAACGCCTCGGCGGACATGCTGCTCTTGTGCGGTGACCTGACGGACCGCGGGATGATCGAAGAGGGCAAGGTGCTGGCCGAGGAGCTCTCGGCCTTGCGCGTCCCCTGCGCCGCGGTGCTGGGCAACCACGACTACGAGCACGGGCAGGTGAAGGACATCTGCTCGGAGCTCTCCAAGGTCGGCGTGCACATCCTCGACGGGGACCACTTCATCTTCGAGAAGGTGTTGGGCGTCGCGGGGGTGAAGGGCTTCGGCGGTGGCTTCGGCAACGCGACGTTGCAGGCGTTCGGCGAGGGCCAGACGAAGTCCTTCGTGCAGGAGGCCGTCACGGAGTCGCTCAAGCTGGAGGCGGCGCTCAGCCACCTGGACACGCCCAAGAAGGTCGTGATCATGCACTACGCCCCCATCCCGGACACGCTGGAGGGGGAGAACATCGAAATCCGCCCCTTCCTGGGGACGAGCCGCCTGTCGATGCCCATTGACCACTATGGCGCGGCCTACGTCTTCCACGGCCACGCGCACCACGGCGCGCGCGAGGGCAAGACGAAGAGCGGCATCCCGGTGTTCAACGTCGCGATGCCGCTGCTCACCAAGTTCACGCCCGAGCAGCGCTTCGTCCTGCTGGAGGTGTAGCGCTCCTCAGGGGGCGGGAGCCCCGCCGTCCGGATCCGCGGGCGGCGGCTCCAGGAAGTCCGCGGCGCGCGTGGGGATGTTCGCCAGCTGGGACAGGTACACCATCACCAGGTCTGGCCCGGAGCCTCGCGCATAGCGGATTTGCGCCATGCCCGGGACGGCGTTGCCCACCCACAGCCGCGCCAGCTCGCGTCCGTCCGCATCGCGAAGCACGACGCGCTGGGACGCGGCGGTGATGCCGTAGGGCTCCCAGCGCTCCACCTTCGCCTCGACGAACCTGGCGGTCCTCAGGCCCTCCAACTGGGCCAGGACCTTCACCATGCGGAAGGGCAGGGCGCGTCCGCCGCCGGGGCCTTCGACCTGCCACGCATCGCTGTTCCCCGCGCCGCGCGTCACCACCACGGGAGCGGCCTGGCCTCCGGGATGGAACTCCAGTCGCCGCACGGCGTCGCGCTGGAACACGAGCACGCGCCGGTCCCTCAACTCCTGGATGTCCACGTCCAGCAACGTCAGGGTCCGTGCCTCTACCTGCGCCAGCGTGGAGCGCGTCCCCTGTTCCCTCAGGACATGGACGACGGGCTCGCCGTCGCGCGTCACCTGGGCCATCCGGATGCGGATGGGCTCGCCGGAAACAGCGACGAAGCGCGCGTCAACGACGGGGGTGTCCAGGCCCAGGGCTTCCCGGGTGGCGGCGGTGTCCTGGGGAAAGGACAGGGCCTGCTGTTCCGCGAGCCTCATGAGCGTGCCCTTCAGCATGGGGGCGTTCGCGCGGGTCTGCGTCGGCTTCTCCACCCGCCACGACATGCCGTCCGGCTCGCGCATCAGCACGTACGCGTTGTTCTTCGCGGTGACTTCCATGGACTGGAGCGAGGCGAGGTCCAGCTGCCCCAGGAACGCCTTGTCGCGCAGCTCGAAGGGGCCCTTGTCCAACGCGTACCGCACGGCACCGTCGGCCGCGTACACGGCCGCATCGCCCTCGCGGCGCACGTAGACGGAGCCGTCGAAGGGGTTTTCGTCGCCGCCAACCAGCGTCACCGTGCGCTGGCGGGACGGATCCTCCGCGCCTTCACCGTTGGCGTCCGGAAGCCAGGCCCGCGCCGTCACGGTGAACGTCGGGGACGTGAGCCCATACTTCTTCAGGTCCGCTTCCGACGGAGAGGCATTCACCGTGGCCTTGAACTTCGCCGAGGAGAGCTGCTTCAGCAGGGCCTCCATCACGTACGCATCCGCCTTCGCCTCCACGGGCGACAGGAGCCGCCAGCCCTCCGGGGTCCGCTCCAGCTCCGTGGTGGCGCCGCGGGCCTTCACCGTCAGGTGCGTGAACACGGGAGCCGGGGCCGGGGGCGCGCCCCGTCGCGGCTCCTCGGCCCCCGTCGCGAAGAGCTTCGGTGGCGCCGCGGGCTTGTCCGCGTCGCGCGAACACGCCCAGGGCCCCATGGCCATCAGCCCCAGCATCACGACAGTGGAAGTCCTCACCGGTTCCTCCTCGACAGCCAGACCGCGAGTCCCACGCCCAGCAGCGACAGGGGCAGCAAGTCAGTGGACACGAAGCGCAGGGTCCGCATCTGGTCCTCGCTCAGCTCCAGGGTGGACGTCTCACGGTCGGGGGGACGCAGGGTGATCTTCTCCACCTGATGGGACGCCCAGCCCAGGGCGTTCATCACCAGGTTGCGATTGGCCTCGTAGCGCCAGTTCGGATCCAGCAGCAGCTCCGACTCGCCCACCGCCACCAGCCGGGCCTCGTCGAAGCGCTTGTGCTCCGCCGCGCGCGTGTCCCGGGACGCGGCGGCCACGAGCGTGAGCTGCCCCATCTTCTCGCCGCTGGACGGGGTGGTGTCCTCCAGGGGCCGTGACTCCACCCACGCATAGGGCGAGCTCAGCAGCACGGGCTCCACCGTCACGCCGGGCAGCAGGAAGCCCTCGCGGACGAGCGTGAAGCTGCGCGCCGTGGGCAGCTGCACGTTGAACCCGCGCTCCTGCAACGGGCGCGTGATGGCGTGCTTGCCGTAGAAGTTCGACACGAGGACGAACGGGTTGCCCGAGTTGAACCGTGGATCCGCCGCCACGCCTTCGTCCACCTGCACGCCGTAGTCCGCGAGGAACAGGCCCAGCCCGTCCTCCGTGTTCGCGTCGGTGAAGTACAGCAGCCGGCCGCCTTCACCCAGGTAGGTGCGCAGGGCCGCCACCTCCGGCGCCGTGTAGTCCTGCTTCGCTCCGGCGATGACCAGCAGTCCCGCGTCACGAGGCACCTCCTTCCGGCCCAGGAGGTTGAGCGGTTCGGGGCGGTAGCCTTCGCGCTGCAACTGGCGCCGGAGTTCCGACAGTCCGTCCCCGCCGGCGGGGGGCTCCAGCGGCCACTCGCCGTGCCCCTCGAGGAAGTACACCTTCTGCGCGCCCGTCGCGCCCAGCTGGAGCAGGGCGTTGGTCAGCTCCTGCTCGGCAGGGAGGGGCAGGGTGGTGTGGGGCGCGGCGTCGCCTTCGCCGCGCGAGACGACGACCAGCGTTTGCCCGTCCTTGAGCTGGTACTTCGCGGCCAGGGACGGTTCACGGCGCGGATCCACGAAGGCGTAGTCGAACGCCTCTGGCGCCGCTTCGTGGTAGCGCCGGAACAGCTCCTCCAGCTCGCCATAGGATGGATGCGTGGGCGGGACGAGCGCCAGCGCGTGGGCCTTCTCCTTCAGCCCCGCGAGCGTCTGCACCGTCTGCGGCGCGAGCGAGAAGATGCGCTCCCGTGTCAGGTCCCACCGCTGGTTCTTGCGGAACGCGAGCACGTTGAGCGCCACCAACACACCCAGCACCACCAGCGTGGTGAGCACGGATGACGCCAGGAACCGTCCCGTGCGGCGCGTGCCCGCGCGGCCCAGCTCCTGCCGGTGCGTGAGGACGTAGGCCGCGAGCATCGCCGCGCCCAGCACCGCCTTGCCTCCCGCGAGCGCCACGCTGCCGGAGGTGAGGAACAGCGTGAGGGGACTGGACAGCAGGAGCAGCAGGCCAAAGGCCCCCAGCACCCGGGTGACGTGGGTCGCTCTCATGGTCACGCGTAGCGCTGCGCTTCCACCGCGCGGTGGGTGAGCAGCAGCGAGAACAGGATGACGGACGTGAAGAACACCAGCGCCTGCACCTCCAGCACGCCCTGGATCATCCCCTGCAACTGCGTGTCGAAGGACAGGTAGGACAGGAACGAGCGCAGCGGCTCCGCGGTGGACTGGGCCACGCCGCGCAGGAGCATCCACGGCAGGAGCACGGTGAAGGTGAGGAACGCCGCCAGCATCTGGCTCTCCGTCAATGCGGAGATGAACAACCCCACCGCCATGCACGTCGCGCCCCAGAGGAGCACCGCGCCGTAGCCCAGCAGCACCGTGGGCCACTCCAGCGCGGAGCCGGACGGGCCCGAGCCCACCACCGAAAGCAGCACCGGGAACACCAGCGTGAGTCCCAGCGTGACGAAGATGAGCCCCAGTCCGCCCAGGTACTTGCCCAGCACGATGTCCACCGGCCGTACCGGCGTCGTGAGCAGCAGCGCGAACGTCTTCTGGCGCTTCTCCTCCGCGAACAGCCGCATGGACAGGAAGGGCGCGACGAAGAGCGTGATGATCAGCACCACGCCCCACAGCTGCACCACCACGCCGTCGGTGAGGTTGCGGTAGACGATGGAGTCCGGGGGCAGCCGGCTCCAGCCGTGCTCGCGCGCCAGGGACTGCACCTGTTGGAACTGCTCCAGCAGGCTGACGAAGAAGAACGACGAGAGCGCCGCCATCGCCGTGATGACGGCGTAGGCCCACGGGGTGGTGAAGGCGACGGCCAGTTCCTTGCGGGCGATGGCCAAAGCGGTGCGCATGCGCTGGGGGTTCCTGTTCAGGCGGCGGTCAGCTTGATGAAGACTTCTTCCAACGACGCGTGCCCGGCCTGGCCATGGGACTTCGCCAGCTGGTCGATGGAGTCATGGGCCACCACGCGGCCCTGGTGGAGGATGAGCACCTTCTCGCACGTCACCGTGACCTCCGGGAGGATGTGCGTGGACAAGAGCACCGTGTGCCTGCCCGACAGGCTCCGGATGAGCGCGCGCAGGTCCGCGCGCTGCACGGGGTCCAGTCCTTCGGTGGGCTCATCCAGGATGAGCACCGGCGGCGAACCGAGCAGCGCCTGCGCGATGCCCACGCGCTGCTGGTAGCCCTTGGACAGGTTCTGGAGCACGCGGCCCATCACGTCGTCCACGCCGGTGAGCCCCGCCACCCGCGCCACCTCCGCCTTCACCGCGCGGCCGGGCACCTGCTTGAGCGCGGCGACGAACGCCAGGTAGCCGTGCACCGTCAGCTCCGGATACAGCGGCGGCGTCTCCGGCAGGTAGCCGATGCGCCGTTTGACCTCCATGGGGTGGGTGGACACGTCGAAGCCCGCCACCTTCACGCTGCCCTCGGAGGGCGGCAGGAAGCCGGTGAGGACCTTCATCGTCGTGGACTTGCCCGCGCCGTTGGGACCCAGGAAGCCCAGCAGCTCCCCCTCACCCACGGTGAAGGACAGGTCCTCGATGGCCACGCGATCGCGATAGCGCCGGGTGAGGTTGCGCACCTCGATGATGGGCTTCTCGGTGATTGGCATGCGCGGGGGCGAACTCTACACTGCCCCGGAAGCGAGGCGTGGATGCCAATCGTGGTGCAGAAGTACGGCGGCTCATCGGTCGCTGACGCGGAGAAGCTCGGCAAGGTCGCGCGCCGCGTGAAGCAGAAGCGGGACGCGGGCTATCAGGTGGTCGTGGTCGTCAGCGCCATGGGCGACACGACGGACGACCTGCTGTCGCTGGCCAAGAGCGTGTCCCAGGACCCGCCCCGGCGTGAGCTGGACATGCTCCTCACCTGCGGCGAGCGCATCTCCATGGCGCTCTTGTCCATGGCGCTCCAGGAGCAGGGCGTGCCGGCCATCAGCTTCACCGGCAGCCAGAGCGGCATCATCACCAACGACGCGCACGCCCAGGCGCGCATCGTGGAGGTGCGCCCCTACCGCATCCAGGACGAGCTGGCGCACGGCAAGGTCGTCATCGTCGCGGGCTACCAGGGCGTGTCCTACAAGAAGGAGGTGACGACGCTGGGGCGCGGCGGCTCGGACACCACCGCGGTCGCGCTGGCGGCGGCGCTGGACGCGGAGGCGTGTGAAATCTACTCGGACGTGGACGGCGTCTTCAGCGCGGATCCGCGCGTGGTGCCGGACGCGCGCAAGCTGGAGTCGCTGAGCTACGACGAGATGCAGGAGCTGGCGAGCGCTGGCGCCAAGGTGCTCAACGCCCAGGCGGTGGAGTGGGCCAAGGCGCGCGGCATCACCATCCTCGCGCGCACCGCGCACGGCCAGGGCACCGGCACCAGCGTGCAGGAGCTGGCCGTGCCCACCGACAGCCGCGTGAAGGGCGTGACGGCGGACACGGAGATGGCCGTGCTCGTCGCCCACGCCAGCGTGCCCCTCCAGGAGCTGCTGGAGTTCCTGGACGCGCGCGCCGTTCGAGGCCGCACGCTCGCTCATGACGGGTTGCCGGGCGCGCCGGGGCGTACGTTCCTGGCGGTGCCGCTCGCGGACATCCATGGGCCGGAGGCGCTCCAGCGCGAGCTGGCCACGCGCTTCGGCGCGGGCGTCGAGTGGAAGGACGGCTGGGGCACCGTCACCTGCGTGGGCGTGGGCCTCAACGCGGACTGGGTGCCGTTGCGCAAGGCGTTGTCGGCCGCCGAGGCCCTGTCCGCCCGGGTGCATGCCGTGAGCACCTCGCCTCTCCAAATCACCCTCCTGGTGGACAAGGCCCACCTCAAGACCCTCACGGCGCGGTTGCACCGCGAACTGCTCGGTAGCTGACACGCTCCGCGCCAGCCCGACCTCCGTTGATCCGGGGACTTGCGGGTTGGACCTGGGGACCAAGCGGCTTCAAGCGTTGAACTTCCGTTCCCAAGGGGAGCAGGGCGCTTCCTTCCACGAAGTCGATGCCTACCCTCCGCCCTTGAACACCTTGGAGGGTTGTCATGGCTCACGGGCGTCGCTGGATGGGGCTGGGGGTGGTGTTGGCGCTCCTGGTGACGGGGGCCTCTGGATGCAAGGACTCCGGTCCGGCACCCGGCACGCCTCCTCCTGGCGATCGCCACGATGATCCGCCCCTGAGCAACGACGACGCGGGCGTCATCACCGGCCCGGACGGCGGCATCGTCGTTCCCGAATATGACGCGGGCATCCCCGACGAAGAGCCGGACGCGGGAACGCTGCCCGACGGTGGCAGTGCGCTGCCCGCGCGTGACCCGGACGCCGTCCACAAGGAGAACCAGAAGAAGGGCACCACGGGCTGGCGCATCGACAAGAACGCCAACAGCCGGGAGATTGAAGGCTACGCCCTCCAGGCCACCCTGAAGCAGGGCGAGTCGCTGCGCGTGGCGGTGTCCCTGTCGGAGCCGCGCAAGTTCAGCTGGTTCGTCTACCGCCTGGGCTACTACGGCGGCGTCGGTGCCCGCGAGGTCGCGCGCGGCGGCTCCGTGCAGGGCACGCGGCAGGCGGACTGTCCGGCGGATCCCACGACGGGGATCATCGCCTGCGCCTGGTCGCCCACGCTGGAGATCCCCATCGGTGAGGACTGGGTGCGCGGCGTGTACGTGGTGAAGCTCGTGCGCGACGACCGGCCCTCGCGCTACGTGCCCTTCTTCGTGCGGGACGCCAACCCGCGCTCGGAGGTCGCGGTGCTCATCCCCACGGCCACCTGGGCGGCCTACAACACCTGGGGCGGCACCAGTCTCTACGATGATCAGAAGGGCGTGATGAAGTCGCACGGCGTCGCGCGCGCCTTCCAGTCCTCCTACGACCGGCCCTTCTACCGGGGCCAGGGCTCCGGGCAGCTGATGACGGACGACCTGAGCCTGGTGACGTGGCTGGAGTCCCAGGACCTGGACGTGGGCTACTTCACCAACGAGGACATGGACGAAAGCTACGACTTCCTGCGTGGCGCGAAGGTCTTCGTGATGTCCGGTCACGACGAGTACTGGTCCTCCAAGCAGCGTGACTTCGCGGACCGCGCGCTGTCGGAAGAGCGGTCCCTCATCAACCTGGGCGCGAACAACGCCTACTGGCAGGTGCGCTTCGAGCCCGCCGCCGACGGCCGCCAGCGCCGCGTGGTCACCTGTTACAAGGGCGCGCCCGAGGACCCGTACAAGGACCAGCGCAAGACGGTGAAGTTCCGCGACCTGCCCGCGCCCCGCCCGGAGAACGCGCTCCTGGGCGTGCAGTTCGCCGCGCGCTGGCACCAGTGGCCCTTCCCGACCGTCATCACGAATCCGGACCACTGGGCCTTCAGCGGCACGGGGCTCAAGGCCGGTGACACGCTGTGGATGGCGAACGGCTACGAGGTGGATCAGCTGGTGTCCAACGGCCGCCAGCCGGCCGGCGTGGAGGTGCTCGCGGAGTCTCCATCGCTGTCGCTCCAGGGCGGCTTCGGCTTCGCGCACATGGTGGTGCGCAAGCAGGGTGACGCATACGTCTTCTCTTCGGGCGGCATCGACTTCGTGCAGAAGCTGTCCGGGGCGGGGGACCGCGTGGCGGATCCGCGCGCGGGCCGCATCGTGGCCAACGTGCTCTACAAGGCGCTGGGCCGGAAGCTGCCGGGCGACCTGGTGAAGTTCCAGCCCCCCGCGGCTCCGGCGCCGGTGGGGCCGTTCGCCGCGTCGGTGACGACCGTGGCGGGCCAGCCCGGCAAGCGCTGCCAATCGGAGGGCAAGGTGGCGGCGGATGAACTGGGCGCGCCGCTCGCGGTCGCCGTGCTGCCGGATGGCGGCTGGGCGGTGGCGGATTCGCTGGGCAACAGCGTGAAGCGCGTGTCGCCGGACGGGAAGATCCGCACGGTGCTCACGAAGCTCTCGGGCCCCATGGGCATCGCCGCGGACGCGCTGGGCAACCTCTACGTGTCCGACACCGAGAACGCGGTCATCCGCCGCATCACTCCGGACGGGCAGGCGGAGGTGTTCGCGGGCACCACGTACGGCTATCAGGACGGTCCCGCGCTGGCGGCGGCCTTCAACCAGCCGGCGGGCCTGTCCTTCACGCCGGACGGCACGGCGCTGCTCGTGGCGGACCTGAACAACAGCGTCATCCGCCGCATCGACATGGTGACGCCCGGCAACCCGGTGACGACGCTCCAGGGCGACTGGCTCTACCGGCCCTCCGCGGTGGCGCAGGCGGCGGACGGCACCACCTACGTCGTGGAGAGCGGCATGGCGCGCGTGGTGCGCGTGCGCGACGGCGTCACCACCGTGATGGCGGGCTCCACGCCCGGCTTCCGCGACGGGGACCCGAAGGAGGGCCAGCTGCTGCCGTACCTGGGCCTGGCGCTGCTGCCGGACGGCTCGCTCGCCATCTCCGACCCGGGCAACTACCGCGTGCGCCGGCTCGTCTTCAACGCGTCGGGCGAGCCCGAGAAGCTGACCACGCTCGCGGGCAGCGGCCGCTACGGTTCGGAGGACGGCGCGGGCAGGGACGCCCAGCTGGTGCTGCCCGCCGGGCTCGCGGTGGGGCCGGACGGCACCCTCTACGTGGCGGACGCGGGCAACTCGCTGGTCCGCGCCATCAAGCGCTGATCAGCGGCCCGGGTTGCGCATGCCACCCATGGGCGGCGGCGCGTCCATCTCCTGCCGCGTGCGCCGCCGGTCCGGGGTGTCGCGCGGCAGCTCCACGAAGGTGCACATCTCGCAGAGCCGGCTGTAGATGCGCTCGCCCACGCGCTCGCGCAGCAGCTCCGCGTCCTTCATGGCGGAGCGGGCGTCCTCCGTGGCGCGGTAGCCCGAAGGCGCGCTGCTCCGGGCGCCCTTGCGCTCCGGCTCCAGCGAGTAGTTCGTGGCGAAGAGCGTCGTGCGCCCCGCGTTGTAGCGCCGGGCGATCAGCTCATCGAGCGTCTCCATCTCGAAGGGACTGCCGCGCCCCTTGCCCAGCTCGTCGATGGCGAGGACCTCCACCTCCGACAGCGGCCCGATGATCTCCCCACCGCTCTTGCCGTCCTGGAAGCCGCGCCGGATGGTCGCGTAGAGGAGGGAGATTTCGACGTAGCGGGACTTCACGCCCATCTCCAGCACCAGGTGCCCGAGCGTCGCCGCGAGCAGGTGCGTCTTGCCCGTGCCCACCGGCCCGCTCAGCACGAAGCCCTTGTTGGTGGCGCTCTTCACGTACTGGTGGGCGAAGTGCATCGCCACGCCGCGGCCCCGGTCCTGCGCCTCGTTGAAGGGCCGGTAGTTGTCGAACGACGCGTGCGCCATCACGCCCGGCATCTGCACGTCGTTGTAGAGCGCCACCCGCGTGCGCCGGAGCGTGCACACGCACGGCTCCAGCACGTCATACGTCCGGGGTCCCACCTTCGCGCTGAAGGTGCCTTCCTTCTGCACCAGGATGTGCCCGCGCCCACCGCACACCGGGCACGCATCCGAGCACGTACACACCCGCGCCGACGCAAGCTCTCCGCGCCGCTCGATGAGGTACGTCCGCCCGCCGCACAGCCCACACGCCTCGCCGTTTGCCTTGGCAGCCATCGTGCCCTGCCATAACACCGTCCCCCCTGTCCGTCAGCCCACTGGCCGTCCGTTCAGGCGTGTGGAAGGGGGACAACCCCTCAGGTCTCCTTCATGTCCAGCCGCCGTCTGACGGCCGCCTGGAGCCTGAAGCGCCGGGCCACACGCCGCGCGCGGGCGGTCATCAGCTGTTGTTCACCGGTACGCGCATCCCGCCACACCGTGCGTCGCTCCGCGAAGGGCAGGGCGCGCAGCAGCGCCATCAGCGCCCACGCCTCCTGCTGATCCATCGCCGCGGGCTCATGGGGCACGCACGCGAGCACCGTGTCCAGCAGCCGGTGCACCCGGGGCGCCAGCGCGTCCTCACGCTCCGTCAACGCCCGCAGCGCCGCGCACAGCCGCGCGTGCCGCACCTCTTCCCAGGAGCGGGCAGGGCGCTTCTTCGAGGAAGCGCGCGACTCGGCCTCCTCGCCCTGGCCCGCGGACAGGTCGCGGTACTTGCGGATCTCCGTCTCCACCTGGCGCCGGCACGCACGCAGCGAACGCAGCACCGGCTCACCCGGCCGCGCGTCCCACAGCGCCTTCTCCGCCGAGCGCGAGATGCCGCGCGCCACGACTTCGAAAGGCACGCCTTCCTGCGCCCACGCGGTGACGAGCTCGGTGTCCAACGCGGACAACATCAGGCCCGCGCCACGCACCGCGAGGAAGTAGTCCTGCACCAGTTCTTCGAAGCTGGCGCTCTCCGGCAGAAGGCTCATGATCCGACAACAGCTCCAGGCAGGGCGGCCAGACGAACGACCGCCAGACTCCCATACCTGTTGGAGCCCGTGGTGCAACCTTCCTGTCGCTGTCTGGAGTGCCCTCGCGCCACAGCGAAATTGAAGTTTTCTCGCCTGCTATCCAACGGACCGGACGTCCGTCCGTCCGAGTTGACCCGCCTTGCGCAAACCGCGCATAGTACGGGTCCCCTCATGGAAATTCCCGAAGATTCCCGGACACTTGCCAAGCAAGCAGGCATCCGTGGACGCCGGTTCCCCGCTCCTAGGAAGACCATGCGCCGCTCGCTACTCGTTTGCCTCGTTCTCCTGACTTCCATGGCTTCGGCCCAGGAGAAGAAAGCACTGCGCGACGCTGACCTGGGCAAGAAGTCCACCACCACCGTGGACAAGTCCCTCGCTGGCGACATCACGCGCCCGAAGGAAGCCCAGCAGGCCGCTCCCGCGCTTCAATATGATCAGTTCCGTCTGGGCGTGGAGGTGCAGGTCGCCTCCAAGCGCCGCGAACAGATCGAATCGCTGAAGAAGATCATCTCGCTGTCTCCTGATCAGAAGGAGGCCCCCAGCCTGCTGTTCCGCCTGGGCGAGCTCTACTGGGAGGAGTCGAAGTTCTTCTTCTTCGAAGCCAACCGGAAGGACGATGAGCTCATCGTCGCCATGAACCGCAACGACGCCGCGGGCCAGCAGAAGGCCAAGGCGGAGAAGGCGGAGTTGATGGCGAAGGTGAAGGAGAACGGCAAGTACGCCGTCGAGCAGTACACGAAGATCGTCCAGGAGTACCCGAAGTTCGAGCGCACGGACGAAGTGCTCTTCTTCCTCGGCCAGTACCTGATGGAGGACGGCCAGGACAAGAAGGCGCTCGTCGCGTTCAAGCGCCTCATCGAGAAGCACCCCACGTCCAAGTACATCCCGGACGCGTACTTCGCCTTCGGCGAGTACTACTTCAACAACTCCAAGGGCAAGCGCCCGGAGCTGGAGAAGGCGCTCGTGGCCTACAAGAAGGCCGCTGAGTTCCCGGAGAACCAGGTCTACGCCTTCGCCCTCTACAAGCAGGGCTGGTGCTACTTCAACATGGGCGAGTACGAGTCCGCGAAGGACAAGTACAAGACCGTGGTCCTCTACGGTGAGCTGGCCGGCGCCGCCGCCGTGGAGAAGGACGGCAAGGCCAAGGCGAAGGGCTCGCTCGTGCGTGAAGCGCGCGGCGACTACGTCCGCGCCTTCGCCCGCGAGGGTGACGTCACGCAGGCCCGCGCGGACTTCGGCAAGGTCGCCACCAATCCGGAAGACCGCTTCGCGATGATGAAGCAGCTCGCGAACCTGTACTACGGCGACGGCAAGGACCGCGAAGCGGCCATCACCTTCAACGCGCTGATCAAGGAGAAGCCGCTGTCTCCGGAGGCCCCCGGCTTCCAGGGCAAGATCGTCGACTGCATCCTGCGCATGGGCAACAAGGAGCGCACCGTGGCCCAGGTGCGCCGGCTCGTGAAGATCATGAAGGACGTGGAGTCCTCCGGCGTCATCAAGGACGACAAGGACAAGAAGGCGCTCGCGGAGGCGAAGGAGCTGTCCGAGCGCACGCTCTCCAACCTCGCCGTCACCTGGCACAACGAGGGCAAGAAGACGCGCAACGAGGAGACGTTCCGGTACGCGGACGCCGTGTACAGCGACTACCTCACGCTCTTCCCGGAGAACCCCAAGGCGTATGACCTGCGCTTCTTCTGGGCGGAGCTCCTCAACGACAACCTCCAGAACTTCGACAAGGCCGCCGCCAACTACACGCTGGTCGTCCTCCAGGACGCCAAGGTGCTGGAGGCCAAGGACGACAAGGGCAAGCCCAAGCCGGGCAAGCCGGGCAAGTGGCTGACCAACGCCTCCTACAACGCCGTGCTCGCCTACGACGAAGTGGTCAAGGCCGCCGAGGCGCGCGGCGAGGCCAAGTCCGAGTCCGCCGGCACGGACATCACCAAGAAGATCACCATCCCCACGCTGAAGAAGTCGCTGCTCGACGCGTGCGAGCGCTACCTCAAGTACGTCCCCAAGGGCGACAAGCGCGTGGAGATCGCCTTCAAGGCGGCGAACATCTACTACCGCCACAACCACTTCGACGAAGCGGTGCTGCGCTTCAGCGAGATCGCGCTCGGCTACCCCGAGTACAAGTTCGAGGACGGCCAGCGCGCCGCTGAAATCGCCGCCAACCTCATCCTCGACTCGTACAACCTGCTGGGCGACTTCGCGAAGGTCAACGAGTGGGCCCGCCGCTTCTACGCCAACGACAAGCTGGCCACCGGCAAGTTCCGCGACGACCTGGCGAAGCTGATTGAACAGTCGTCGTTCAAGCTGGTCAGCCAGCTGGAGGAGAAGAAGGAGTTCTCCAAGGCGGCCGAGGCGTACCTGAACTTCGTCCACGACTTCCCGCAGACGGAGATCGCGGACCTGGCGCTCTACAACGCGTCTGTCGACTATTACAAGGCGAAGAGCCTGGACAAGGCCATCGAGGTCCGCAAGCGCCTGTTCGCGGAGTACCCCCGGTCCAAGTACGTGCCGGACTCCATCTACGCGAACGCGGAGGCGCTGGAGGCCATCGGTGACTTCGAGGAAGCGGCGGGCACCTACGAGCTCTACGTGCGCGGCTACGAGCGCAACCTGAGCGAGAAGGGCGGCGCCCCCGCGGCGAAGGCCAAGGCGAAGAGCAAGGCCAAGGGCAAGGCGAAGCAGGCCTCCAACGACGCCGGCCCCGCGAAGCCCGCAGTGGTGCAGAAGTGGGACGAGTCCAAGGCGCAGATCGCGCTGTTCAACGCGGCCACCTACCGCGAGGGCCTGGGCCAGCTGAAGGCCGCGCTCAAGAACCGCGAGCACTACGTCGAGCTGTGGCCCAAGTCGAAGGATGCCGAGGACGTGTTCCTGTCCATCGTGGACCTGCACGTGAAGCAGGGCGCGTACATGAAGGCCATCAAGCTGCTGGAGGAGTACGAGCGCGACAACATGCGCTCCCAGAGCAAGTTCCTCATGGCCGAGGGCCGCATCGTCAGCATCTACGAGAAGATGAAGAAGACGAACGATGTGCGCCGCATGAACAAGCGCATCTTCGAGTACTTCGACCAGCTGCCCCGCCGTCAGCAGACCTCGCTGGAGAAGCCCGCGCTGGCCGCCGCCGCGCAGGCGAACCTGCTGGCCATCGAGCCGGACTGGGTCGAGTACAAGCGCCTGAAGCTGTACTGGGGCGTGCCGCCGTCGCCGGAGCGCTTCAAGGGCTCGCTGGCCGACAAGGGCCGCGCGCTGGAAGTGGTGCAGAAGAAGTACGTGCAGACCGTGGCCCTGGGCGCCCCGGAGCCGGCCATCTGTGCGCTGCAGCGCATTGGCCTCGCGTATGACCACATGGCGGAGCTCGTCGTGAACGCGCCCATGCCGCGCGGCCTGGACGAGGAGTCGCAGCAGGCGCTGCGCGACGAGTTCAGCAACCAGGCGCAGCCGCTCAAGGACAAGGCCACGGAGGCCTTCTCCGGCGCGGTGGCCAAGAGCCGCGAGCTGGGCGTGTTCAACGACTGCGCCGCGGCGAGCCTGAAGATCCTCCGCACCACCTACGCCCCGGACCGCTACCCGGAGGTGCTGGAGGAGAAGCTCGCGCTGAAGAACAAGGAGCTGGTGCTGGGCGGCGACCTGCTGGCCGCCGTGCAGGACATCCCGCCCCCGGTCTCCAAGTCCGAGCCGGAGAAGATGGCCAAGAGCGAGGCGCTCAAGGAGGACCTGTCCGCGCTGACGGATCAGCTGCGTCAGCAGACCGAGTCCGAGGTCGCCAAGCCCGCCGCCGCGTCCAAGGACGGCGCCCCCAAGAAGACCGTTGATGATCAGGAGCCGGAGGACTTCCTCTAATGAATCGCATGCACCCGTTCCGCCCCCTCCTGCTGGCCACGCTGGCGCTGACCGCTGTCGGCTGTTCCACGACGCAGACGGCGGCCCCGCCGCCCGTGACCAAGCCCGTCGCCGCCCCCACGGGCCCGGTGTCCATCTCCAACCGCGCCATGCTGCTGTTCGATGACGCGGTGAAGTCCTTCGACGCGCAGAAGAAGGCCAAGGCGTTCGACTACCCGTCGCTGGAGCGCAAGTTCAAGGCCGCCCTGGAGGCGGACCAGAACCTCGCGGAGGCCGAGTACAACCTGGGCGTCATCGCCGAGCGCATGGGCAAGGCCGACGAGGCCAAGGCCCGCTACGCGTCCGCGCTCACCAAGAAGCCGTCCCTGCGTCAGGCGTCGGACAACCTGGCCATCATGAAGCAGAACGGTGGCGACGTGGCCGGCGCGGTGGCGCTCTACCAGGACGTGCTCACGCGCTACCCGGATGACGCGGGCTCGCGTGCGCGCCTCGCGGAGATCTACCGGCAGAACAACGACCACGACAAGGCGATGGAGCTGTCTCGCGCCGCGCTCATGCGCGACCCGATGAACACCAACGCCCTCAAGGTGATGATCCGCAGCTACCTGGACCGCAAGCAGCTGGCCATGGCGAAGCTGGTCGCGCTGCGCGCGGTGAAGCTGGACGGCACGGATCCGGAGCTGCACCAGGCCGTGGGTCTCATCCTCCTGAAGGAGGGCGACGCCGAGGGCGCGCGCCTGCAGTTCAAGAGCGCCCTGGAGGCCAAGGCGGACTACGTGCCCGCGCACGTGGAGCTGGCCCAGCTGGCGCTCCACGCGGAGGACTTCCCCGGCGCGGAGGAGCACCTGCGCCGCATCCTGCAGGCCGACGGCAAGAACGCCGCCGCGCACGTGGACCTGGGCATCGCGCTCAAGGGCCAGGGCCAGTACGACAAGGCCATGCAGGAGTACGACGAGGCGGAGAAGATCAACCCCGACCTGGGCGCCACGTACCTCAACCGCGGCATCATCCTGCACAAGGTGAAGGACGCCCCCGAGCGCGCGGTGGAGCTCTACAAGAAGTACGTCGCGCTGGCGGGCGGCGAGGTCGCGATCAACGCGGAGGCCCCTGTCTTCGGCCTCATGCGCGAGGCGGAGAGCATCGTGCAGGCCAAGCGCGAGGCGAAGGCCGCGGAGGACCAGGCCAAGCAGATGGAGGCCCTCCAGGCCCAGCAGCAGGCCGCGATGAAGGCGGAAGAGGCCAGGCAGAAGGGCCAGACGCCGCCCCCGGGTGGCGCGACGCCCGCGTCCGGCACCGGAACCGCTCCGCAGGCCACGCCCGTCTCCGCGACGGGCGCGCAGCAGCCGGCCGCGACCCCCGCTGCGGGGAAGCAGGCGGAGCCTGCCCAGAAGAATGCAGCCCCGGTGGACTCGGAAGAGCCCTCGGACGACCTGCTGTGATGTGGGAGACGCCCGCCAGTGGCTTCACGCTGGCGGCGCGGCTCGGGAAGATGCGAACCTTGTGAGCCCCTCGCGCTTCGTGGCGGGGGCCGCCATGCGGAAACACCAGTGGGCCTTCGGAAGGGGCCCCACGTGGAGGCAGGATGCGGAAGTGGCTGATGCTGTGCGTGACGTTGGCGGTGGCCCCGGCCTTCGCCCAGGACGAGGGCAAGGCGCAGGGTGAGGGTGGCGGCGCCCGGATGCAGAAGGCGACCAACATCGACTTCGAGGACGACACCATCGAGGGTGACCTCACGAAGCCGGATGGCGAGTACGTCGAGGCGCGCAAGACCGTGAAGCACTCCAACCTCATCCGCATCCGCGAAGACTTCGAGGACAAGGTGATGCAGTCCGTGGGCGAGCTGTAATCCCCCCACCACGGATTGAATCAACGGCGGGAACCTTCCGCCGGCACCGTTGTCCAAGAGCGCCAAAGCCTACCGGGAGCCCTCCATGGCCGTACCCCTGACACTCAAGGTCTTCAAGGGCGACACGCTGGTCGCCTCCAAGGACTACGAGCGCGACATCATCAAGATTGGCCGTCTGTCCTCCGCGCACCTGTGCCTGGAAGACGACAAGGTCAGCCGCATCCACTCCGTCATCGAAGTGGCCGCAGACGGCTCCATGTCCATCATCGACATGGGCAGCGTCGAAGGCACCTACGTCAACGGCAAGCGCGTCAACAAGGGGCAGGTCTCCTTCGGTGACGAGGTCCGCGTGGGTGGCACCACCATCCGTCTGGAGAACCCGGCCGCGGTCGCCGCGGTGAACCTGGCCGCCGCCGTCGCGCAGGCGGACGCGCCCACGGACAAGAACCCCACCATCGCGCCGGTGGCCGCCGCCGCCGCCATCGCGCAGGCCGTGGCCGCGCCCGCTCCGGTGGCCGCGACGCCCGCTCCGGCGCCCGCGCCCGCCGCCGCGCTGGACGCGTCCGTCGCGCCCACGCAGAAGAACGCCGTCGCGCCCGCCCGGGCTCCGAAAGCCCCCAAGGCTCCGGTGGAGGACGACGCGCACGAGGAGCAGGACGCCGCGCCTCGCGTGCGCACCGTGAAGAAGACGAAGTCCAACGGCCCGCAGGGCGTTTCGCTGCGCCTGCTCTGGGGTGACCAGCGCGTGGGCGAGTTCTTCGTGCCCCCCGGCGCGAAGAAGGGCTTCACGGTGGGCAGCGCCAAGGGCGTGGACTTCGTGATGGGCGACGGCAAGCTGGGCGCCCCCACGTTCGAGGTGCTGCGCACCGACGGCCAGTCCTTCACCGTGCGCTTCGTGCGCAAGATGAAGGGCGAGCTCACCCGCAAGGGCGAGACGCTGGACCTGGAAGCCGTGATGGAGTCCGGCAAGGCCTCGCAGGACGGCGACGCCTACGGCCTCACCCTGGAGGCGGATGACTTCGTCTGGGTGGATCTGGGCGGCCTCACGCTGGAGGCGCAGTTCCAGCCGGTGCCCAAGCGCGTCGCCGTGCCGGTGAGCGAGAACATCGACTACACGGCGCTCAACATCTTCCTGGTGATGTTCTTCATCGCCACCGGCTTCGTCATCCACTCCATGAACCAGAGTGGGGAAGGGGACGAGTACGCGGATGAGCTCGCGGGCAACGACGCGCGCATCGCGAAGCTGATCATCAAGCCTCCGGAGACCCAGAAGAACAAGTTCCTGGAGAAGCTGAACCAGCAGAAGGAGAAGAAGTCGGGCGAGATGGCCCAGAAGCAGCGCAACGACGAAGGCCAGATGGGCAAGAAGGACGCGCCCAAGACGAACAACCGCGCCGCGCCCAAGGGCGACCCGAACAAGAAGGACGAGGCGCGCGCCCTCACCGCGAAGATCTTCGGCGGCGGCAAGGGCGGCATCTCCACCATCTTCGGCAAGTCGGGCCTGGGCGGCGAGCTCAAGAGCGCCATGGGCAACATGTTCGGCGCCAAGGCGGGCGACGCGGGCGGCTTCGGCGGCATGGGTCTGCGCGGCAGCGGCGGCGGTGGCGGTGGCACCGGTGACAGCATCGGCATCGGCGGCATCGGCACCAAGGGCCGTGGCGGCGGCAGCGGCAGCTACGGCACCGGCGTGGGCACGCTCGGCGGCAAGCAGAGCGTGGACGTGGGCATCACCTCGTCGGATCCGGAAGTGATGGGCTCGCTGGACAAGGAGCTCATCCGCCAGGTCATCCAGCGCAACCGCGGGCAGATCCGCTACTGCTACGAGAGCCTGCTCAACCGCTTCCCCAAGCTGGGCGGCAAGGTGTCCGTGAAGTTCATCATCAGCGCCAACGGCTCGGTGGCCACGTCCAACGTCGCGCAGTCCACGGCGGGCAACTCGGACCTGGAGACCTGCGTGGCCGGCCGCGTGCGCACCTGGAAGTTCCCGGAGCCCAAGGGTGGAGGCTCCGTGATCGTCACCTACCCGTTCATCTTCAAGCAGGCCGGTGACTGACGTAGAATCAACACATCCGTGATTCCGCGCGGGCGGTCCTGGAGACAGGGCTGCCCGCTTCTTCAATTC
>NZ_RAWE01000136.1 GCF_003611695.1 Corallococcus carmarthensis
AGGGCACCCTGTCCACCGCCCTCAACGGCCCCGCCCAGCCCGCCGTGCGCCTGCCCGCGGGCACCTACTCGGCCCGCCTCACGCCCGTCAGCGCCCCCCAGGCTCCGGCGGCGGCGCCCCAGGCTCCGGCGACGCCCGCGCCTACCGCGACCCCGCCCGCGCCGTAGCGGACGGGCCGTCCGAAGCGCGCACCATCCGCACCACGGCGTCCACCCACTCCGGGTGGGCGTTGAGGGACGGCACCAGCGTCAGCGACTCGCCGCCCGCCTCCACGAACTGCTCCTTCGCGCGGAGGCCAATCTCCTCCAGCGTCTCCAGGCAGTCCGCCACGAAGGCCGGGCACATCACCGCCAGCCGCTTCACGCCCTTCGCCGCCAGCTCCGGCAGCACCAGGTCCGTGTAGGGCTTCACCCACGGCGTGCGCCCCAGCCGCGACTGGAAGGACACCGTGTAGCCGCCCTCCGGCAGCGACAGCCGCTGGGCCAGCATCCGCGCCGTCGCGAAGCACTGCGCGCGGTAGCAGTGCCGGTTCTCGGCCGTGATGGCGTCGCAGCACCCCGCGGACGACAGGCAGTGCTGCCCCGTCGGGTCGCTCTTGCGCATGTGGCGCTCCGGCAGCCCGTGGAAGCTGAACAGCACGTGGTCCGCGCGCGTGTCGGCAATCACCGGCCGCGCCACCGCCGCGAACGCGTCCAGGAAGCCCGCGTCGTCCCAGAAGGCCGGCACCGCGCGCACGTTGGGGACGTCCCAGCCCTCCGCCAGCACTTCATACGTGCGCGCCAGCGACGACGCCGAGGACGACGCCGCCTCATGCGGATACAGCGGCAGCACCGTGAACTCCGACACGCCCTTCGCCTTCAGCCGCGCGATGGCGTCCGGCAGCGACGGGTTGCCGTAGCGCATGGCGAGCTCCACCTCGTAGTCGTCCCGCAGCTGCTCCGCGACCTTCGCCTCCAGCGCGCGGCTGTACACGAGCAGCGGCGAGCCCTCCTTCGTCCACACCTTGCGGTACGCCTCCGCGCTCTTGGCGGGGCGGAAGGGCAGGATGAAGAGGTTCAGGAGGAACCAACGCCCCACCGGGTGGACGTCGATGACGCGCGGGTCGTTGAGGAACTCGCGCAGGTAGCGGCGCACCGGGCCGGACTCGGGCGCGTCCGGCGTCCCCAGGTTGACGAGCAGCAGTCCCCGCTTCGTGGTCGGCACAGGCATGCGCGATGTCCCCCCGGAGCCTTCAGTGCAGTGCGTGGGGCAGCGTGAGCGCGAACTCGGCGATGCGCGCCTCGAAGCGCGTGCCGTCCGGACGCTCCATCTCATACGTGCCGCGCATGGTGCCGAACGGCGTGCGCAGCATCGCCCAGCTCGTGTACTCGAAACGCTCGCCCGGCTTGAGGTGCGGCTGACGGCCGACCACGCCCTCGCCCTTCACCTCGTCCACGTGGCCCTGGGCGTCGGTGATGATCCAATGCCGCGAGCGCAGCTGCGCCGGCACCTTGCCCTCGTTGAACAGCTCCACCTTGTACATGAAGGCGAACTGCCCGGACTCAGGGGTGCTGCGCTCCGGCCAGAAGGTCGGCTCCACGGTGACGCGGATGCCATCGGTGGTGGCGGTGGACATGGCCGGAGACTTGGCAGCGACTCCCGCCCGATGCAAGGGAAACGCAGGGCCCCCAGCCCGTCAGCCGCGCTCCTGCTCCCGGGCAGGCGGCTCCGGCGCCTTGTCCGCGTCCGCCACCGCGGAGGGCTTCTCCGCCTCCGGAGGCTTGGGGAACACCAGCGACGCCAGGATGGCCACCAACAGGCACGCGGCAATCACGGCCAGCGAGATGCCGATGGGGATCTTGTACCAGTGCTCGATGAGCATCTTCACGCCCACGAAGGCCAGGATGACGCCCAGCGCGGCCTTCAGCAGGTGGAACTTCTCCATCAGGCTGGAGACGACGAAGAACAGCGAGCGCAGGCCCAGGATGGCGCAGACGTTGGACGTGTAGATGATGAAGGGGTCCTTGCTGATGCCCAGGACCGCCGGGATGGAGTCCATGGCGAAGAGCAGGTCCGTGGCCTCCACCACCATCAGCACGATGAACAGCGGCGTCACCTTGCGCCGTCCGTCCTCGTGGACGAAGAAGCGGCTGCCCTCGCCCTGGCGGGCCACCGGCAGCAGGCGCCGGGACATCCTCACGATGAAGCCCGCTTCCGGGTCCACGTCATCGTCGTCCTTGGCCCACAGCATCTTGGAGGCCGTGTAGACGAGGAACGCGCCGAACAGGAAGATGAGCCAGTTGAAGCGGGCCACCAGCGCCGTGCCCGCGACGATGAGCACCGCGCGCATCACGAACGCGCCCAGGATGCCCCAGAAGAGCACCCGGTGCTGGTGCTGCGGCGGCACCCGGAAGTAGCCGAACACCATCAGGAAGACGAAGAGGTTGTCGACCGACAGCGCGTACTCCACGACGTACGCCGTCAGCCACTCCAGCGCCGGGGCCCGGCCGCCGTAGTGGAAGACGCCTCCGCAGAACGCGAGGCTGATGCTCACCCACACGAGCGTCCACAGCGTCGCCTCCTTCGGCGACACCGCGTGCTCCTTGCGGTGGAACAGCCCCAGGTCCAGGGCCAACATCGCCAGGACGAAGACGTTGAAGCCCACCCAGGGCCAGAGGGTTTCGGTCATCACGCCCGCTGCCTACTCCGGGACGGCCCCGGCGGCTACTCCCATTCCGTCGCCGGCCGCCGCAAGACCACCACGGAACGTCCCACCGCCTGCACCTTGCCGCCCGCCGGGGTGTGCGTGCGCAGGGATTCCCCCGTGGCCGCCGTGTCCACCACCAGCTCCCAGTCCGCGCCCCACTCCAGCGCGGGCAGCAGGAAGGTGATGGGTTCGTGGTGCGCGTTGAGCAGCACCAGCAAGGTGTCCCCCACGATGCGGTGGCCCTCGTCGTCCGGCGTGGCGATGGCATCCCCGCCCAGCAGGAAGGCCAGGGAGCGCACATAGGGCTTCTCCCAGTCCTCGCGCTTCATCTCCTTGCCGTCCGGCCGGAACCACGCCAGGTCCTTCAGCTCGCTGTCCCAGATGTGGGCCCCGCGGAAGAAGCGGCGCTTGGACAGCACCGGCTGCTCGCGGCGCAGCTTGATGATGCGCGAGGTGAAGTCCAACAGCTGGCGCTGCTTCTCGTTGAGCTCCCAGTTCACCCAGGACAGCTCGTTGTCCTGGCAGTAGGCGTTGTTGTTGCCCTTCTGGGTGCGGCCCATCTCGTCGCCCGCCACCAGCATGGGCACGCCCTGCGACAGGAAGAGCGACGCCAGGAAGTTGCGCTTCTGCTGTTCGCGCAGCGCGTTCACCTTGGGGTCGTTCGTCTCCCCCTCCACGCCGCAGTTCCAGGCGTGGTTGTCATTGGCGCCGTCGCGGTTCTCCTCGCCGTTGGCCTCGTTGTGCTTCTGGCTGTACGTCACCAGGTCGTGCAGCGTGAAGCCGTCGTGCGCGGTGACGAAGTTCACGCTCGCCGTGGGCTTGCGGCCGGACAGCGCGAACAGGTCCGAGCTGCCGGTGAGCCGCGAGCCGATCTCCGCCGCCTGCCGGTCATCGCCCTTCCAGTAGCGGCGCATGGTGTCGCGGTACTTGCCGTTCCACTCGCTCCACAGCACCGGGAAGTTGCCCACCTGGTAGCCGTAGTCCCCCACGTCCCACGGCTCCGCGATGAGCTTCACGCGGCTCAGGACGGGGTCCTGGTGGAGGATTTGAAAGAAGGCCGCGCGGGTGTCGTAGCCGTGCCGGTCCCGTCCCAGCGTCGTCGCCAGGTCGAAGCGGAAGCCGTCCACGTGCATCACTTCCACCCAGTAGCGCAGCGAGTCCGCGATGAGCTTCAGCGCGTACGGGTGCGTGGCGTTCCACGAGTTGCCGCACCCGGTGAAGTCCATGAAGTAGCGCGGGTCCTTCTCACTGAGCCGGTAGTACGCGCCGGCGTCCAGCCCCTTGAAGGACAGCGTGGGCCCCAGGTGGTTGCCCTCGCAGGTGTGGTTGTAGACCACGTCGAGGATGACCTCGATGCCCGCGCGGTGCAGCAGCTTCACCATCCCCTTGAACTCCGCCACCTGCTCGCCCAGCGAGCCCGACGCGCAGTAGCGCGCGTCCGGTGCGAAGAAGCCCAGCGAGTTGTAGCCCCAGTAGTTGGAGCGCCCCTTCTGGGTGAGGAACGGCTCGTCCATGAAGGCGTGGATGGGCAACAGCTCCACGGACGTCACGCCCACCTTCTTCAGGTGCTCGAGGGTGGCCGGGTGCGCCAGGCCCGCGTACGTGCCGCGCAGGTGCTCCGGCACGCGCGGGTGGAGCTTGGTGAAGCCCTTCACGTGCACTTCGTAGAGGACCGTCTTGTGCCAGGGGACCTCTGGCGGCCTGTCCCCCTCCCAGTCGAACCCGTCCGACAGGATGACCGCCTTGGGCACGCCCCAGGCGTCGTCCTGCGTGTCCATGACGAGGTCCTCCTCCTTGCCCCCGTGCACGTACGCGTGGATGGGCGCCTTGGGGTCCACCTTGCCGTGCAGCGCCTTGGCGTAGGGGTCCACCAGCAGCTTGTGCGGGTTGAAGCGCAGGCCCTTCTTGGGTTCATACGGCCCGTGAACCCGCAGGCCGTACAGGCAGCCCGCGTGCACGCCCGGCATGTACCCGTGCCAGACGTGGTTCGTGCTCTCCAGCAACGGGAAGCGGCGCGTTTCCTTCTTCGGGTCGGCGGGGTCGAAGAGACAGACCTCCACCTTCTTCGCGTGCTCACTGAAAACGGCGAAGTTCACGCCGTTCCCGTCGTACGTGGCGCCCAGGGGAAACGGCTTCCCTGGAAGCACCTCGGCCCTTCTCATCCAGTGCTCCTCTCCAGCAGCACCACCGGGAACTCCGCGAGGAGCGGCCCCAAGGCCAGCCCCACGCCTCCCGGCCCCTGCTGGGGACGGACGGAACGCCCGGTGAAGACATTGCGGAACATCATGCCCGCATATGCCTCCGGAAGGTTCAGGAACGTACCGTCATACGCCGGGCCCAGGCCCCCGGACTCCAGCGCCTCCAGGGTGTAACGCGGCGCGCAGGCAATGAGTACGCTGTCACCGTGCGTGCGCGCGAAGCCGACCGCCGCGGGCGAGCGCGGCCCGGACAGCTCCAGCGCCTCGTAGCCGCCCATGCGGAACAGGTCCGCGTACTTCTGGCGCAGCCGCAGCGCCTCCGCCGTGAGGAAGAGCTTCACCTGGCCGTCGTCGAAGTCCTGCGACAGCCGCGCGCACAGGGCCGGCCGGTCCTTCGCCGCCGCCTCGTCCAGCGCCGTGAGCCACCGCTCGCGCAGGCCGTAGTCCACCGGACGGCGGTTGTCTGGATCCACCAGCGACAGGTCCCACAGCTCGCAGCCCTGGTACGTGTCCACCACGCCGGGCGAGGCCAGCTTCAGGAGCAGCTGCCCCAGCGCGTTGTGCTGGCCCGCGCGCTCGATGCGGCGCTTGAAGGCCTTCACGTCATCCAGGAAGGCCTGGGCCTTCGCCGGGTCGAAGCACGCGTCCACGAAGCGCGCCATCGCGTCGTCATAGGCGCCGTCCGGGTTGGTCCACGACGTGCGGACCTTGGCCTCCTTGATGGCCTTGCCCATGTACTCGCGCACGCGGCGGTGGAACTCCTTGAACTCGGCCTCGGGCACGTGCTCGCCCATGGGCCACGCGCCCACCACCGTCTGGAGGAAGAGGTAGACGTCGTTGGACGACGGCGCGGGGCCGGAAGGCAGGTGGCTGACGAAGGGCTGCGTGAGGTCCGCCCAGGCGCGCGCCCGCTCGCGCCAGACCTCCGGCAGCTCCGTGAGCACGTTGATGCGCGCGCGCACGTCCTCGCTGCGCTTGGTGTCGTGGGTGCTGGACGTGAGCATGCTCGCCGGCCAGTGCTCCGCGCGCTCCTGGTTGCGCAGGTGGAAGGTGGTGGCGCGCATGCCGAAGTGCTCCGGCTCGCCGCCCACCTCGTTGAGGCTCACCAGCCGGTTGTAGATGTAGAAGGTGGTGTCCTCCAGGCCCTTGGCCATGACCGGGCCCGTCACCTGCTGGAGCTTCATCGCGAAGCGCAGCATCACCGCCTTCTCTTCATCCCCCACGTGCTCCGGGTAGCGGCCCAGGAGGATGTCGCGCAGGAAGTCGAAGATGGACGCGTTGGTGGTGGGGTTGCGCTCCTTGGCGCGCTGGAGGGTCCACTCGATGTACTGCACGTCGCGCACGTCCAGCTCCGCGCGCCAGCCGTCCACGTAGGTGCGGTAGACGGGGAACAGCGCGATGAACTCCACCAGCGCGCGCCGCAGGCTGTTGAGCGTGAAGTCGCGCGTGCGGCGGTTCATCTCCGAGATGCGGTTGAGCTCGTGCGCCAGCACGTTGATTTCGCTGGCCATGCTCACACGCATGATGAGCAGCTTCTTCTGGTACACGAGCTCCGCGAAGTCCTGCGTGCCGCCCGCGAAGCGCTCGTACGTCTCCGTCAGGTGCGCCTCCGCGGCCGGGTGCACGAACAGGCCGCTCACCGCGTTGGCGAAGCGGTAGCCGGTGGTGCCGTGCACCGCCCACGCGTCCGGGATGCGCTCACGGCCACCTTGAATCTTCTCCACCGCCACGAAGAGCGCCTTGCGCAGCGGGCTGTCCGGCGTGTCCATCACCTCGCGCCGCCACTTCGCGCGCAGCAGGGACTCCACCTCCGGCCAGCGGCCTTCCGAGCCGCCGGGGCTCCCCTCCTTCTTCCGCGCGTCGAACCGGGCCCGCGCGCGCTCCACGAAGAAGCGCTCCTGCAGGTCCAGGAAGTAGGCGGTGGGGTCGAAGAGGCCGTCCGGATGGTCGATGCGGAGGCCCGTGACGCGCTCGTCGCGCAGCCAGTCGAAGATGAGCTGGTGCGCTTCCTGGAAGACGTCCGGGTCCTCCACGCGGATGGCCGCCAGGCCGTTGATGTCGAAGAAGCGGCGGTAGTTGATCTCCTCGCCCGCCACGCGCCAGTGCGCCAGCCGGTAGCTGCACCCCTGCAGCAGCCCATCCAGCATGTCGAAGGAGCGCACGTTGCCGGGGGTGCCGTTGAACACCCGGACGTTCTCCTCCACGTACGCCGCCAGCTCCGCGCTGTCCGCCACCACCGCGCCGAGCCGCCGCTTGATGACCTCCTTCTCGCGGTGCCGCTCAGTCACCTTCGCCGGGTTCACCTCCGTGCGCAGCGGCAGGTGCTCCAACGCGGTCAGGATGGAGAGCAGCTCCACCAGGTGCGGCGACTCCGCGCCCAGCTGCTTCTCCAGCCGCTCCAGGCCGTGCTTGAGGATGTTCGCGTACTGACGCGGCGCCATCGGCAGGCGGTGGTCGTAGTAGTGCAGGTAGAAGGCGCCGGACTCATAGGACAGCTTCAGCTCGCCGCGCTCCAGCACGATGCCGTACTGGTCTCCCAGGATGGGCAGCAGCACCTTGTCCGCCAGCTCGTCCTTCACCGGCCGCCAGTCCACGTCGAAGAACTTCGCGTAGACGGACGACGGGCCGTTCTCCAGCACGTCCAGCCACAGCCGGTTGTCGCGCTCGATGCCCATGTGGTTGGGCACCACGTCCAGCACCTGCCCCAGGCCGTGCTCGCGCAGGGCGTCACAGAGCGCCGCGTGGTCCTCCGCCGCGCCCACCTCCGGGTTGAGCCGTTGGTGGTCCACGCAGTCGTAGCCGTGGGTGCTGCCGGGCGTGGCCTTGAGGTAGGGCGACGCGTAGAAGTCGCTCACGCCCAGCCGGGCCAGGTACGGCACCAGCGCCTTCGCCTGTTGGAAGGTGAAGTCCTTGTGCAGCTGCATCCGGTAGGTGGACAGCGGCGTGACGCGGCGCGACTGCAGCTCGCGTCGGACCTGCTCGAACAGGCCTTCCGCCTGGGCTTCCACCGTCGTGTGCGTACCCTCCGCGTCCGCCTGCCGCGCGGAGCGCTCCCCTGCCTCGGAACCGTCGTGGAACATGGCCCCCAGAGGTAGGTCCGACGCGGCGCGTCCGCCAGCGGGCAGATGCGCCTTCGCCCCCTTTTCAACGCTCCGGACGGGCGCCTGTCAGAGGGGAAAAAGCGGAGGGCCCGTCCCGCGCGATGCGTGACGAGCCCCCAGGGTCCTTCGGGCGACCGGCGACGGCCCCGACGGGCCCGGCACCGTTCAGCTCAGGTGCTTGTTCACCAGCGCGGTCATCTCGAACATGGTGACGTTCTTCTTGCCGCCGAAGATGGGCTTCAGCTTGTCGTCGGCGTTGATCTGGCGCTTGTTCTTCGCGTCCTGGAGGTTGTTCTTCTTGATGTAGTCCCAGATCTTGCTGACCACCGCGGTGCGGGGCAGCGGCTTGTTACCGACGATCGCCGCCAGCTCGGTGGAAGGCGTCATCTCCTTCATGAACGCGGCGTTCGGCTTGCGGCCCGCGGCCTTCTTCGCGGCAGGGGCCTTCTTGGCGGCGGGAGCAGCGGTCTTCTTCGCAGCGGCTTTCTTGGCGGCCATTCGTCTTGTGTCTCCTCCCCTCCGAAGGGGACGTTGCACGGCGTGCTTGCAACTTCAAGCTAGAGCCGATGGCGCGTAGTAGCACGGCCTAGAGCGAAAAACAGCGTCCATCGCGCGCTTTTTCCCTCTGGGGCTCCTCTAAGCGATGGCTTCGGAGGCTAGAACTCGGCCCCGCAGCGCATTCTTCCCTCGGTAACGGAAGTCCGGCGGCGCGTCCGGAGCGCCAGAAACCGGCTCCGGAGGCCGTTTTCCCTCGGGGATTGTGCCTTTCAACGCGTCCGGAGGCGGAAAGTCGGCGCCGGGAGCACGCTCCTCCTCTAGGAGGAGCGTGCCCATTTCGGCGGTGGACGGGATGTGGCTTTTCGGATGAAACAGCGCCCATGAATGCCCTCATCACTGGCGCCGGCGGCTTCCTGGGGACCTGGCTCGCGCGGGCGCTGGCCGCTCGCGGGGACCGTGTTTCATGCCTGTTGCGCCCCACCACGGACACCCGCGAGCTGGAGAAGGCCCTGGAGGGCCACCCCTGGACGCGGCGGGTGGGCGACGTGACGGACCCCGCCTCACTGAAGGACGCGGTGCAGGGCGTGGACGTCGTCTTCCACCTGGCCGGCATCCGCCGCGCGGCGCAGCGCGACGAGTTCATGCGCGTCAACGCGGAGGGCACCCGCCTTGTCTGCGAGGCCCTGGCGGCGCTCCCCACCCCGCGTCCCAGATTGGTGATGTGCGGCTCATTGGCGTCCCACGGCCCCTCCACCCCGGAGCGGCCCCATGTGGAGGAGGACGCCTTCCATCCGCATGAGTGGTACGGCGAGAGCAAGGCGGAGGGGGAGCGCATCGCGTTCTCCTTCCAGGACCGGCTGCCCGTGACGGTGATCCGCCCGCCGCGCATCCTGGGGCCCGGAGACCGGGAAAACCTGACGTTCTTCAAGCTGGGCAAGAAGGGCATCCGGCTGGAGCTGACCGGCGGCCCCCGTCCCCTGTCCCTGGTGGACGTGGAGGACGTGGTGGACCTCCTGTTGGTCCTGGCCCAGAAGCCGGAGGCCCTGGGCGAGGCGTTCTTCTGCGCGGGCCCGGAGCGGCTGACCCTGGAGGAGATGCAGGACCTGGGGGCGAAGGCGCTGGGCTTCCGGACGCGCACCTGGCGCCTCTCCCCGGCGGTTTTGACGGCCCTGGCCACGGCGGCGGACGGCGTGACGCAGCTGACCGGCCGGAAGCTCCCCCTGAACCGGAAGCTGGCGCGGCAGCTCCTGGCGCCGGCCTGGACGTGCTCGGGGGCCAAGGCTGAACGCCTGCTGGGCTTCCGGCCGCGCCGTGGGCTGGCGGAGTCCATCACTCGCAGTGGTGAATGGTATCGCGCGCAGGGCTGGTTATAGCCCCATGCGCCCAAAGGGCTGGCGGCCCACGCTGGCCCTTCCGCTTTCGTTGACCGGACCCCCCCCAGGATGGGAGGAAGCCCGACCGCCCATGCCCCCCAAAGTGCCCGCCAAAGCCGCCTTCTTCGACGTCGACGGGACGCTGGTCCGGACGAACATCGTCCACGTCTACGCCTACTACGCGACGAACCGGGGCTCGCTCCGGGGCATCGCGGGCCGCACCCTGGGCACCGCCCTGGGGCTGCCGGTGTTCGGCATCCTGGATGCCGTCAACCGCAAGGCCTTCAACGAGTTCTTCTACCGCTACTACTCGGGCCTCAGCGAGGACCGGCTGGTCACCATCGCGGAGGACATGTTCGAGGACGTCCTCAAGCCCGCGCTGTACGAACAGACGCAGGACCTCATCGACGAGGCGCGTCGTGCCGGCTGCCGCATCGTGCTGGTCACCGGTGCGCTGGACTTCACCATGCGCCCGCTGGCCCGGCACCTGGGCTGCGACGACGTCATCGCCAACAAGATGCAGTTCGTGGGCGGCAAGGCCACCGGCAAGGTGATTCCGCCCATCATCGAAGGCGCCAACAAGGCCAACGCCATCCGCGCCTACTGTGAGCGCGAGGGCCTGGCCCTCAACCAGTGTCACGGCTACTCGGACAGCGCCTCCGACTACGCCATGCTCGCCGTGGTGGGACGGCCCACCGCGGTGAACCCGGACCTGCGGCTGCGCTCGCTCGCGCGCGCGTACAACTGGCCCATCCTGGACCTGAAGTAACCCCCCACCCCTTCCGCCGTCCCTCTACCCATGCGCCCGCTCAAGACGCTCCAGAAGCTGTACGACGAGGAAAGCCAGGTGGTCATCACGGAGAAGGGCAGCCCCCCGCGGGCGCTCTTCTACGGTGAGGGCTTCCTCCAGGAAGACCTGCCCGTGGGCACCCGGGTCATCTTCCCCCGCCCCCCGCTGGAGGGCGTGCCCAACGTGAAGGCCGCCATCCGCTGGGCCATCAACCACCCGGAGGGCATGGACCCGCTGCACGCGCTCCTGCGCCCCGGCATGCGGCTGACGTGCGTCATCGACGACATCAGCGTACCGCTGCCGCCCATGGTCACGCCGGACGTGCGCCAGTCCATCCTGGAGGTGGTGCTGGAGCTGTGCGCGGATTCAGGCGTGGATGACGTGCACCTGGTCATCGCCAACGCGCTCCACCGCCGGATGACGGAAGGTGAGATGAAGCGCATGGTGGGCGAGAAGATCTTCGACGCCTACTACCCGGACCGCTACTACAACCACGACGCGGAAGACCCCGACGGGATGACGGAGCTGGAGCGCACCAGCCACAACGAAGTGGTGGCGGTGAACCGGCGCGTCGCGGAGAGCGACCTCATCGTCTACGTGAACATCAACTTCGTGCCCATGAACGGCGGGCACAAGTCCATGGGCACGGGCGTGACGAACTACGCGTCGCTGCGGCACCACCACAACCCGAAGACCATCCGCGAATCCGACAGCTACATGGAGCCGAAGGCGAGCGCGCTCTACACGAAGAACTCGCGCATCGGCACGGTCATCGACAACACGCTGAAGGTCTTCCACATCGAGACCACGCTGAACAACCGCATGTTCGGCGCGCCCACGGACTTCCTCGCGAAGAAGGAAGAGGACTACACGGAGGCGGACCGGCTGAAGTTCCAGGCCCTGCGCTTCACGCTGTCCAAGCTGCCCCGCGCCGCGGCGCGCAAGGTGCTCAACGCCATCCCCGCGCCCTATGACGTGACGGGCGTGTTCGCGGGGGCCACGGAGCCCACGCACGCGAAGACGCTGGAGCAGAGCTGGAAGCAGTACGTGGTGCCGGTGGAGGGACAGAGCGACATCGTCATCTTCCCCATCCCGTTCGTCAGCCCGTACAGCGTCAACTCCATCCTCAACCCGCTGCTCGTGCAGGTGATGGGGTTGGGCTACTTCTACAACCTCAACCGGGGTGTGCCGCTGGTGAAGAAGGGGGGCGTGCTCATCCTCCTGCACCCGGCCTACGACGAGTTCGACCCCGTGCAGCACCCCAGCTACATCGAGTTCTTCCACCGGCTGCTGCCGGAGACGCGGGACTCCATGAAGCTGGAGCACAAGTACGAGAAGGAGTTCGCGGAGAACCCCAGCTACGTGCACCTGTACAGGAAGGGCAACGCCTACCACGGCGTGCACCCCTTCTACATGTGGTACTGGGGCGAGAATGGCCGCCAGCACGTGGGCAAGGTCATTGTCGCGGGCGCGGAGAACAACCACGTCCCGGCCCTGCTCGGCTGGGACCGCACCGACACCCTCTCCGAGGCGATTGAAGAGGCGCGCGGCTTCATGGGGCGCTCCGCGTCCATCAGCCTGCTGCGCATCGCGCCCACGGTGATGGTGGACGTGAAGTGAAAGGGTCGCACACGGACATGGCCACGCCTCCCCAGCTGAACGTCACCGAGGTCTTCACCGGCAAGCGCATCGTCTTCGTCGGCACCACCGGCTTCGTGGGCAAGGTGACGCTGTCGATGCTGCTGGCCCACTACGGCGACGTGCTGGACCGGGTCTACGTCGTCGTGCGCAAGGGCAGCGCCGCGTCCGCGGAGCGCCGCTTCTTCGACAAGGTGGCGCCCAGCGAGCCCTTCCAGCCGCTGCGCGACCGCCTGGGCGACGACGGCGCCATGGAGTACCTGAAGGCGAAGTGCACCGTCCTGGACGGCGACATCACCGACCCCTGGGTGGGCCTGGAGGAGGCGCAGGTCACGGCCCTCACCGGGCAGGTGCACGCCATCGTCAACTGCGCGGGCCTCGTCTCCTTCAACCCGTCGCTGGAGGTCGGCCTCAACGTCAACACCCACGGCGTGAAGAACGCGGTGGCGCTGGCGCTGCGCTGGAGCGTGCCGCTCATCCACATGTCCACCGCCTTCGTCGCGGGCAACCGCAGCGGGCTCGTCTTCGAGGACGAGCAGGTGCTGGGCTACTTCCCCAAGCAGGAGGAGCTGGACGGGCGCGACTTCAGCCTGGAGCAGGAGCTGGCGGACGCGGAGAAGACCGTGGCCCGCCTGCGCGACCAGGCGGATGACAAGGCGCTCACCTCCCTCTTCCGGCAGAAGGCGCTGGACCGCCTGGAGGAGGAAGGCCGCGACGCCACCGACGAGAAGACGCTGCGCCTGGCCGTGGGCCGCGAGCGAAAGCTGTGGCTGTCCGGCGAGCTGGTCCGCGCGGGCATGGAGCGCGCGCAGCACTGGGGCTGGCCCAACACGTACACGTACACCAAGCACCTGGGCGAACAGGTGATGGCCGGGACGCCGGGGCTTCGCTACTCCATCGTGCGGCCCTCCATCGTGGAGAGCGCGGCGCACTTCCCGTTCCCCGGCTGGAACGAGGGCTTCACCACGTCCGCGCCGCTGGCGTACGCGGGCATCAAGGGCCAGCGCGGCATCCCCGCGGGCGACCACGCCATCCTGGACATCATCCCGGTGGACCAGGTGGCCGGCGCCACGCTGGGCATCACCGCGCACGCGATGCAGGTGGAGGAGCGCCGCGTCTACCACCTGGCTTCCGGTGACGTGAACCCGTTCCTCGCCAGCCGCTCCGTGGAGCTGGTGGGCCTGTACCGCCGCCGCTTCTACCGCAACCGCGAGACGGGCAACTCGCTGGTCAACGCGCTGCGCTCGCGAATCGAGCCGCAGCCGGTGAGCAAGCAGGAGTTCCAGCTGCTCAGCGCGCCCATGCTGGTGAAGGGCGCGAAGCTGCTCAAGAAGGCCATGGACGAGGTGCGGCCCGCGTGGGGCGCGCCGCGCGTGCAGGCGATGATGGACAAGGCCCGCCTCGCGCTGGACGAGGTGGAGTCCCAGGCGGGCAGCCTCTCCGGCCTCATCGAGCTGTTCCTCCCCTTCCTCTGGGAGAACCGCTACGTCTTCCGCTGCGACAACACGCGCTCCGTCTACGAGCGCATGGTGCCGGCGGACCGCGCGAAGATTGACTGGGCGCCGGACCGCATCGACTGGCGCGAGTACTTCCTGGGCACGC
This sequence comes from Corallococcus carmarthensis, assembly GCF_003611695.1. Taxonomy (GTDB): domain Bacteria; phylum Myxococcota; class Myxococcia; order Myxococcales; family Myxococcaceae; genus Corallococcus; species Corallococcus carmarthensis. The sequence continues at coordinate 13,887 of NZ_RAWE01000136.1, forward strand.
ACCTGCCCGGCCTGGAGAAGTGGGTGTTCCCGGGCCTGGACGAGGAGCGCGAGAAGCGCACCGCCATCCCCGCGCACCGCGACCTCTTGGAGCTGTTCGAGGCCACCGTGCACGCGTACCGCCACCGGGTGGCGTTCCGCATGGCCGCGGGCGAGAAGGAGGAGCGCTTCACCTTTGGCGAGGTGCACCGCTACGCGGCCCGCGTGGGCAGCTACCTCATCGCCCACGGCATCAAGCGCGGCGACCGCGTGCTGCTGGTGTCGGAGAACCGGCCCGAGTGGGCCATCAGCTACTTCGGCATCCTGCGCGCCGGTGGCACCGCCGTCCCCGTGGACCCCGCGCTCACGGAGGCGGAGGTCGTCAACATCGCGAAGCGCGCGGCCGCGAAGCAGTGCCTCGTGTCCGAGCAGGCCGCGGAGGACTTCCCCGGCCTCTTCGCCGCGCTGGGTGAGGGCGTGGGCGTGGCGAGCCTCGCGGAGGCCATGACGGGTGACCCGGCGTTCCCGGACCGCATCGGGCCGGTGCGCAAGTCCGCCGCCGCCGACGACGTGGCGAGCGTCATCTTCACCTCCGGCACCACCGGCACGCCCAAGGGCGTGATGCTCACGCACCGCAACTTCGCGGCGCTGGTGGCGAAGCTCGCGGGCGCGTTCGACGTGGGCGTGGGCGACGGCGTGCTGTCCGTGCTGCCCCTGCACCACACGTTCGAGTTCTCCGCCGGCTTCCTCACGCCGTTCATGCGCGGCGCGGAAATCACGTACATCGACGAGCTCACGTCGGACCGGCTGGGCGACGTCTTCGAGACGGGCCGCGTGACGGCGATGATTGGCGTGCCCGCGCTCTGGCAGCTGCTGCACCGGAAAATCACGCAGGAGATGGCCGCGCGCCCGCCGCTGGTGGAGCAGGCGCTCAAGGCGCTGATGGCGGCCAACGGGGAGCTGCGCAACCGCAGCTCGCTCAACCTGGGCAAGCTCTTGTTCTGGCCGGTGCACCGCAAGTTCGGCGGGCGGGTGAAGGTGCTGGTGTCGGGCGGCTCCGCGCTGTCCGAGGAAGTGCACCAGGCCTTCCACGAGCTGGGCTTCACCATGCGCGAGGGCTACGGCCTGACGGAGGCCGCGCCGGTGCTGGCGGTGTCCGAGGCCACCAACAAGCGCGTGAAGGGCACGGTGGGCAAGGCGCTGCCGGGCATCGAGTTCAAGATTTCGAGCCCGGACAACGACGGCATTGGCGAGGTGCTGGCCAAGGGCCCGAACGTGATGGCGGGCTACTTCGGGGACCGCGAGGCCACCGAGGCCGTGGTGAAGGAGGGCTGGCTGCACACCGGCGACCTGGGCCGCATGGACGACGAGGGCCGCCTGTACCTCATGGGCCGCGCCAAGGACGTCATCGTCGACGCCAACGGCAAGAACGTCTACCCGGACGAGCTGGAGGAGCTGTACCAGGAGCACCCGCACATCAAGGAGCTGTCCATCGTCGGCCTGCCGGAGGACGCGGGCGGCGAGAAGGTGGCGTGCCTCTGCGTGCCGGACTTCAAGGACCGCCCGCGTGAAGAGGTGCGCCACGAGTTGGAGGAGCACTTCCGCAAGGTGAGCGCGGGCATGCCCTTCTACCGGCGCGTGAAGGTGCTGCGCTTCTGGGACGGCGAGCTGCCGCGCACGTCCACGCGCAAGGTGAAGCGCAAGCGCGTGGTGGAGGAGCTGCAGCGGCTGGACCGCGTGGCCGCCACCGCGGGCCGCGTGAAGGAGAAGGCGCAGGCGGCGGCGCCCACGGGCGGCGTGTCGGACTGGCTGCACCCGCTCATCGCGGAGGTGTGCCACCGCCCGGTGTCGGACGTGCGGCCGGACGCGCAGCTCATTGGCGACCTGGGCTTCGACTCGCTGATGCTCACGGAGATGTCCGTGGCGCTGGAGGGCGCGGGCGTGCCGCTGCCCGCCATTGAAGACCTGACGCAGGTGCAGACGGTGGAGGACCTGCGCAAGCTGGTGGTGGCGTCCGGACGCCGGCCGTCGCAGGAGACGCGCGCGCGCGACATCAAGAAGGAGGCCGAGCGCGCGGAGGAGGCGGAGATTCCGGTGCCGGAGTCCGTGTCCGCGCTGGGCCGGCAGCTCTTGTCCTTCGGGCAGAAGGTGCTCTACGGCGGCGTCTTCGACGTGAAGGTGACGGGCAAGACGTTCATCCCGCAGAACCGCAACTTCCTCGTCATCGCCAACCACGCCAGCCACCTGGACGCGGGGCTGGTGCGCGTGGTGCTGGGCGACCAGGGCGAGCGCATGGTGTCGCTGGCCGCGCGCGACTACTTCTTCGACACGCCGCTCAAGCGCGCGTGGTTCGAGAACTTCACCCACCTCATCCCCATCGACCGGCAGGGTTCGCTGCGTGAGTCGCTGCGCGTGGCGGGCGAGGCGCTGCGGCAGGGCTTCAACGTCCTCATCTTCCCGGAGGGCACGCGCTCCAAGACGGGCGAGCTGATGGAGTTCAAGCCGACGCTGGGCTACCTGTCGCTCACCTACGGGGTGGACGTGCTGCCGCTGTACATCCACGGCGCGTACGAAGCGCTGCCCAAGGGCTCCATGTTCCCGAAGACGAAGGAGCTGGAGGTGCACGTGGGCCCGGCGCTGGAGCACGCGTCGCTGAAGGCCCGGGTGCAGGGCATGGCGCGCTCGGAGGGCTACCGCTACGTGACGCACATCGCGGAGGAAGCGGTGCGCGCGCTGAGGGCGGGCAAGGTGCTGGACCTGGAGCAGGTGGGCGCGGACCGGGACTTCACCCCGCCCGCCCGGGCCCTGCCGGAAGGGAAGGACGCGTGAAGCTGCTCGTCACCGGAGGCACGGGGTTCCTGGGCACGCACCTGGTGCCCAGGCTGGTGGAAGCCGGCCACGACGTGCGCCTCATCGCGCGCTCGAAGCCGTCAGGCCCCGCGTTCGCGAAGACGGAAGTGCACCAGGGCGACCTCAAGGACCGCGACGCCGTGCGCCGCGCGCTGGAGGGCGTGGACGCCGTCTACCACCTGGCGGGGCTCGTCTCCTTCCAGAGCAAGGACGCGCGGCGGATGTACGAGCTGCACGTGGACTGCACGCGCGAGCTGCTGCGCGACGTGCGCGAAGCGGGCATCCAGCGCGTCATCCTGGGCTCCACCTCCGGCACCATCGCGGTGTCGAAGGACGACCGCGTGGGCACGGAGGACGACGACTACCCCATCACCACCGTCGCCAACTGGCCCTACTACCTGTCGAAGATCTACGAGGAGAAGCTGGCGCTGGAGTACTGCCGCAAGCACTCCGTCCCGCTGGTGGTGCTCAACCCCAGCCTGCTGATGGGTCCCGGGGATGACCGGCTGTCGTCCACCTGGACGGTGGTGAAGTTCCTCAACCGGGAGATTCCGGCCATGCCCGGCGGCGGCATCTCCTTCGTGGACGCGCGCGACGCGGCGGACGCCTTCGTGCAGGCGCTCACCCGGGGCGAGGTGTACGGCCGCCACCTGATGGGCGTGAACATGGCCATGACGGACTTCTTCGACCGGCTCCAGCGCCTCACCGGCGTGCCCGCCCCGCGCATGAAGCTGCCGCGCGAGCTGAACATCTGGGGCGGCAAGCTGCTGGAGCAGTTCGCGAAGCTGCGCGGCACCACGTCCAAGCTCGACCCGCAGGAGGTCGAGATTGGTGAGCACTTCTTCTACCTGGAGCCCGCCAAGGCCGAGCGAGAGCTGGGCTTCAAGGCGCGCGACGTCCACGAGACGCTGCTCGATACCGTGCAGTACCTCTACGGGAAGATGCCGCCCGGAAACCTGCCCGGCACCCGCGGCCGGCTGGCCGAGACGCGCGAAGGCACCTGAGGCGGGTGAAAGGTTGCGCGGCGGGTCCTACGGATTCGCCGCGCCGCCGTGCACCCGGCCGCCGCTCACGCGCTCCACGAGCCGGGCGGCGTTCGGGTCGGTGTCCTTGCGATGCCACACCCAGGCGGCGCCCAGGAAGGCGACCCCCAGGAGGACGAGGACGAGCCGGGCCAGGAAGGACGGGCCGCTGCCTTCGTCCGCCATGGCCTTCAGCCCACCACGCGGTTGCGGCCCGTCTTCTTGGCCTTGTAGAGGTTCGCGTCCGCCACCTTGATGAACTGGGACGGCTCCGACATCTCCGAGGCGACTTCCGCCACGCCGATGGAGATGGTGACCGGGATGTCCTTGTCCTCGAAGACGAAGCGCTTGTCCTCCACCAGCTTGCGGATCTTCTCCGCGAACAGGCGCGCCTTGTCCGGCCCGTCCTCCGGCATGACGACGGCGAACTCCTCACCGCCGTAGCGCGCGAAGCACTGCTCGCGGCGCACCAGCCGCTTGATGGACTGGGCCATTTCGCGCAGCACGTGGTCGCCGGCCAGGTGGCCGTGCACGTCGTTGATCTGCTTGAAGTGGTCGATGTCGAACATCATCAACGACAGCGTGCGCTGGTACCGGTGCGAGCGGCCCATCTCCCGCTCCAGGTACTCCAGGAAGTAGCGCTTGTTGTTGATGCCCGTGAGACCGTCCGCGATGGTCAGCGTGTAGATGGTCTCGTGGTACTGGGTCTCGATGTTGTCGCCATCGAGGAACTTGAAGATGGAGCCTCCCACCTTCACCAGGTCCCCGCTGCGCAGGGGCTGCGCCTGGAGCACTTCCCGGTCGTTGAGGTAGGTGCCGTTGGTGGACTGGAGGTCCTCCACGAACATCTTCCCCTGACGTCCCCAGATGCGTGCGTGGCGGCGGGACACGTTGTCCAGGTCCACCACGATGTGGTTGTGCTGGTCGCGACCGATGGTGAACTCGGTCTCTTCCAGCACGTACTTCTTGCCCAGCTCAGGGCCGTGGATCTGCACGAGGCAGCACTCGGTGCCGCGCTCGGGTCCCGGGGTGAGGCTGGAGATCTTGGTGACTCGCGTTTGGTCGCCAGACATCGCCTGGCCACGCTAGCACGCAAGGTCCGGGGAAGCCACGCAAGCCGGGAGGACGCACGGGGTTGCGCCCCTCCTCCTACATCCCGCGAAAACGGGAGGTCGCTTTCCTCCCATCCTCCCGGCCCGGTTGGGCACTCAACGGAAGGCGTTGCACGGCTCGTACGGGGATTGTGAGGAGGCGGCCTGGGGCTAACGTGGCCGGTACCTATGTCAAAGCTGCTGGCCATGATTCTGGCGGGAGGCGCGGGCACGCGCCTGGAGCCCCTGACCCGTGAGCGCGCGAAGCCCGCGGTGCCGTTCGGCGGGCGCTACCGCATCATCGACTTCGTCCTGTCGAACTTCGCCAACTCCGGCGTGTACCGGATGAAGGTGCTGACCCAGTACAAGAGCGACTCGCTCAACAACCACCTGTCGCGCGCGTGGCGCATGACGGCGTTCCTGGGCCACTACGTGGAGGCGGTGCCCGCGCAGATGCGCACCGGCCTGGACTGGTACAAGGGCAGCGCGGACGCCATCTACCAGAACCTCAACATCATCACGGACGAGGAGCCGGACCACATCTTCGTCTTCGGTGCGGACCACGTGTACCGGATGGACGTCCGCAAGATGCTGGACTTCCACATCGAGCGGAAGGCCGCGTGCACGGTGGCCGCGATTCCGGTGCCCATCGAGCAGGGGCGCGAGTTCGGCATCATCGACGTGGGGCCGGACGGGCGGATGCTCCAGTTCCTGGAGAAGCCCAAGGACCCGCCGCCCATGCCGGGCAACCCGAAGATGTGCCTGGCGTCCATGGGCAACTACCTCTTCAGCACGGACACGCTGGTGAAGCAGGTGGTGCGCGACGCGGCGGATGAGAAGAGCGCGCACGACTTCGGCAAGTCCATCATCAGCGAGCTGTACAAGCACGAGCCCGTGTACGTGTACGACTTCGCCCAGAACACGGTGGCCGGCCAGGAGGACAAGGAGCGCGGCTACTGGCGGGACGTGGGGAACATCGACGTGTACTACCAGTCCAACATGGACCTGGTGGAGGTGGACCCGACCTTCAACCTGTACAACGACCGCTGGCCCATCCACACGCAGCCCAACAACTACCCGCCGGCGAAGTTCGTCTTCGCGGACCAGGACAACAAGCGCGTGGGCAAGGCGACGGACTCGCTGGTGGCGGAGGGCTGCATCATCTCCGGTGGCAGCGTGCACCGCTCGGTGCTGTCGCCCAAGGTGCGGGTGAACTCGTATTCGGAGGTGGAGGACTCCATCCTCTTCGAGAACGTCACCATCGGCCGGCGGTGCCGCATCAAGCGGGCCATCATCGACAAGAACGTGGAGATTCCGCCCGGGATGACCATTGGCTACGACACGGCGGAGGACAAGCGCCGCTTCCACGTCACGTCCGGCGGCGTCGTCGTCATCCCCAAGGGGATGAAGGTCACCTGACCGGCGAAGCCAAGGCGGGCGCTCCCGGAAGCACTCCCGGGGCGCCCGGCCTGGCTCACTTCGAGCGGAAGGCCGCCTTCACCTCCGGGCGGTTGAGCACGACGAGCGACCAGATGCCCGGGATGAGCCCCAGTCCCCACAGGGGGCCGCAGCACGGGATGCAGCAGATGATGGCGGCCGTCATCGCCAGGCCGTAGCTCTGGAGGTTCTTCATCCTCCAGCCGCCGGAGACGACCACCGCGTTGAGCAGGACGCCGGGCAGCGCGCTGAGGATGCGGAAGGCGGGCGTCAGCAGGAAGGCCAGCATGCCGCGCACCTTCTCGCGGAGGTCGGGCGGGTACTGCTCCAGCGCCGTCTCGATGGCGGTCCGCAGGGACTCGGTCCCCGTCGAGGACAGCATCCCGTAGAGCGCGTACAGCACCCAGAGGCCGCCCATCACCATCATCAGGATGGCGGGGACGGACAGGTCCTGGGCGGCCTTCGCGCGCGCGGGGTCGAGGTCCGGCGCCGGGGGAATGTCCTGGGTCTGGTCCATGGCGTGGGCTCAGGCCGGCTGGCGCATGGCCGCGACGGGGCGCTTCTCGAAGGCGGCGAGCGTGGTGGCGATCTCCTGGTTCACCTGCCGCAGCATGTCCTGCTTCTCCCGGAACGGGAGGAAGGCGCTCTTGAAGCCGGACACGATGACGGTGGTGAGGTCCTCCAGCGACAGGCCCAGCTCGCGGTGCGCGAGCCACAGCTCCTTCGTCACCGTGGTGTCGGTGATGAGGCGGTTGTCGGTGTTGATGGTCACCCGCAGGCCGTAGTCGAAATAGAACTTGAGCGGGTGGGACTCCAGCGAGGACACCGCGCCCGTCTGGACGTTGGAGGACGGGCAGACCTCCATGGGGATGCGGTGGTCGTTGACGTAGTTGAGCAGGTCCCCGTCCTCGCGCAGCCGGGTGCCGTGGCCGATGCGGTGCGCGCCCAGCGAGTGGATGGCCTGGGAGATGGACTCCGGGCCGTAGGCCTCACCGGCGTGCGCGGTGCAGTTGACGTTGTTCTTGAGGATGAGGCGGAAGGCGTCCAGGTGGTCCTTGGCGGGGAAGCTGGCCTCCGCGCCCGCCAGGTCGAAGCCCACGACGCCGCGGTTCTTGTACGCGACGGACAGCTCCGCCAGCCGCATGGACGTCTGCGGGTTGATGTGGCGGATGCCGCAGACGATGACGGCGCACTTGATGCCCGTCTCACGCTTGGCGGCGCGCAGGCCCTCCAGCACGGAGTCGATGACGGTGGTCATCTTCAGGCCCTTCTGCAGGTGCAGCGCGGGCGAGTAGCGCACCTCCAGCCAGCGCACGTTCTCCGCGGCGGCGTCCACGGCCAGCTCGTAGGCGGCGCGGTAGAGGGACTCCGCCGTCTGCAGGACGGAGAGCGTCACGTCGAACGCGACGAGGTACTCCTCCAGGCTCTTGCACACCTGGCCCATGTGGATGGCCTTGGCGAGGCCGTCCTCGGTGTCCGCCATGAGCTTGATCTTCTGCTGTTCCGCCAGCTCCAGGATGGTCTTGAGCCGCATGGACCCGTCCAGGTGGCAGTGCAGGTCCGTCTTGGGGAGCGCGTGGAGCAGCTCCTCCGTCACCGCCAGCGTGGGGGGCGGGATGATGTCCGTGCGCCGGGCGGATGAAGGGATGCCGGTGGCGTTGGGGGTTTCGTCTTCACGAATCGTGGGCATGGTCGAAGTTCCTCGCTTGCGTCATCCTCCCCCAAACCATGCCGTCCCGCGCCTGTCCACGCCTGCTCCTGGTGCCCTGCCTGACGTTGTTGACGCTGGCCGTCATGGCGTGCCAGCGGGCGCCGGTGGAACCGGCCTTCCAGTACTCCAGTGATGCCTCCTCCCGGACGGGGCTGACGGCCCTGCCGGACGGGGTGCTGCTGGGCAACGAGGCGGGCGCGGTGGTGCGCCTGGACCGCGAGGGCCAGCCGGTGTGGACCTCCCGACTGGGCCGCGAGGTGGCCGTGGCCCCCGCCCTGGCCGGTGACAGCGTCATCGTGGGGACGGTGGTGGGAGAGCTGGCCTGTCTGTCGCTCGGGGACGGCAAGGAGCGCTGGCGCCTGGGAGGCGAGCCCCCCGTGCTGACACCGCCCGTGGTGGACGACGCGGGACGCACCGTCTTCCTGGTGGCGCCCGACGGGGCGGTGCATGCCCTGGCGGTGGACTCCGGGCAGGCGCGCTGGAAGCGGCCAGCGCCCAAGGGGGCGGTGCAGGCTCCGGCGAAATCCTTGGAGCCGCAGGTGTCCGTGGCCCCGGCGCTCCGGGCGGCGCCGGTGGTGTTGGAGGGCGTGTTGGTGGTGCCGCTCGAGTCCGGGCTGTGGGCGCTGGACGCGGAGAGCGGTGAGCCGCGCTGGTCGAAGCCGGTGACGGACGTGGTGGGGCTGGATTCCGAGCGCGACACCGTCTTCGTGGCCACGCGGCCGGGCCGGGTGCTGGCGCTGTCGGTGAAGGACGGGAGCACGCGCTGGGAGCAGCGCTTCGCGGACGGGGTGACGGGGCCGCCGGCGCGGGCGCTGGGCGCGCTGTGGATGGGCGCGGGGCCGTCTTCGCTGGTGGGGCTGTCCACGTCGGAGGGCCGGGAGGTGGCGCGGGTGGCGCTGCCCTCGCCGCTGGTGGGCCGGGTGCAGGTGGGGTTGGAGGACCTGCTGCTGGTGCCCACGTCCGGGCGCGAGGGGCGGCTGGTCGCGCTCAAGGCGCCGGGCTGGACGCCCGCGTTCACGGTGCGGGCGGACACTCCGCTGCGCACGCGGCCGGTGGTGCGCGGGCCGCTGGTGTTCGTGCTGGGGCTGGACGGCCGCGTGCTGGCGTGGCGGCTGCGGGTGCCGCCGCCCGCCTGACGTCTACGCTCCGGAGCCGGTGCTTCGGGCGTCCGCGTTCGCGGTGCTGACGGACTCCACGTAGTCCAGGTCGCGGTGGAAGGTCTCCGCCAGCCGGGACAGGGCCACGAGCGCGAGGACGAAGCACACCGCGCCCACGGCGAGCGCCGCGTGCGCCACGCCCAGGGTTCCCTTGAGCTGGCCGAAGGCGGTGGCGGCGAGCACCGCGGAGCCGCGCACGAAGTTGGGCACCGACGTCGCCACGGTGGCGCGGATGTTGGTGCCGAACTGCTCGGCCGCCATGGTGATGAGCACCGCCCAGTAGCCCACGCTCAGGCCAATGAGGAAGGTCAGCGCGTAGATGAGCGTCGGGGTGAGGCCCGGCACCAGCCCGTACACGAGCACCAGCCCGAACCAGGCGATCAGGCTGAAGCCCACTGCGCGCTTGCGGCTCTGGAGCCACTGGCTCAGCAAGCCGGACGACAGGTCCCCCAGCGTCAGGCCCACGCTGCCAAAGAGGATGGCGTTGCCCGCCGTCACCGTGCCCTGCACGTGGAGGCCCGCCGTCAGCTCCGGGGCGAAGACGAAGAGGATGCCGGTGGTGAAGTAGATGGGCACGCCCACGAGGATGCAGCCCAGGTACCTGGTGAAGCGGCCGCCCGTGATGAGCAAGAGCGGGTTCCCCTTCGAGGGGCCGGCCTTCTGGGTGAAGAGGGCGGACTCGGACACCTTGAAACGAGCGAAGAGGAGCAGCAGGCCCAGCACGCCGCCCGTCACGTAGGCCAGCTTCCAGTGCAGGTGCTGCGCGACGAGCGCCGCGACGACGATGCCCAGCATGCCCAGCGTGGCGACGACGGTGGTGCCCAGGCCGCGCTTCTCCTTGGGCAGGGACTCCGCGACCAGCGTGATGGCCGCGCCCAGCTCGCCCGCGAGCCCCAGGCCGCCGAGGAAGCGGCAGGCGGCGTAGCTGTTCACGTCCCAGACGAAGGGGTTGAGCAGGTTCGCCGCCGAGTACAGGAGGATGGAGCCGAACATCACGGACAGCCGTCCCCGCTTGTCCCCGAGCAGGCCCCAGAAGAGGCCGCCCACCATCATCCCCGCCATCTGCGCGTTGTAGATGAAGAGCCCCTTCTGGAAGATTTCCGAGGGGTCCGTGAAGCCCAGGTCCTTCAGCGACGCGACGCGCACCACGCCGAAGAGCGTGATGTCGAAGAGGTCCACGAAGTAGCCGAGCCCCGCCACGAGGACGGTGAGGTTCAGGACCGAGCGCAGTTCCCGGAGGCGGTTCATGGTGCGTCAGGCCCCATGACCCAGGTCGAAGTCCACATGTTGCCACTCTACCGTTTCTTGTTCAGGCTGACGGGGGCATTCCTCATGTGAGCCAAGGAGCGACGCCGCATGTCCCCCCATCCCGTGCGGGCGCCTGCCCCATGAGCAGCCCGCCCCCCTATGCCATCGTGGTCCTCTCCGCCTACGACCCGGCCGTCAGGGATGGGGCGGCGCGGGTGGCGCAGAAGCTCTTCAAACGCAATCAGGTCACCGTCCATCCCATCCCCCTGGAATCCCCGGGACTGCACCAGACCCTGAGCCGGCTCGCGGGCGGCACGCTGTACCTCGTCGGGCACGGGGATGACTTCCAGATTGGTGACCAGCAGCCCCCGAATCTGGCCCTCAAGCTGGAAGAGGAGGGCCTGCCCGAGACGGTGGCGCGCATCCACGTCCTGACGTGCATGTCCGGCGTCACGCCCCCGCAGCTCCAGGAGGCGCCCGCCCTCCGCCTGCGGCTGGACCTGGTGGCGCTCTACCAGAAGGACACGGGCATCCGGGTCACCGGCCTGACGGGCAAGTCCGTCGACTTCGGAGGGAGCTTCCGCGCCATCCCCAACCACCCGGTGGTCGCCTGGCTCGACCGCGTCCGCGACACGGACGGCGACCTCGAGAAACTGGGCGAGCTCCTGGATGAAGGAAACGAACTCGACGCGAACAACGCGGGCAGTGATGCCTTCCAGAGGCTCGTTGAGGGGAACCACGCTCTCCAACAGCAGGACGAGGAGGAGCAGCAGATCTACAGCGCCATCCAGATGTTCGTCCCGCACCTGCTCGACAAGAACGCGAGGCCCGACTTCTGGATGATGCTGTACATGCTCGTGCAACAGATGGGCGACGCGATGGAGGACGAGGAGCTGCTCGACGGGGAGAAGTGGGACTCCATCCTCTCCAGCCTCGACACGCTGGAGCCCCTCATCCTCCAGGGACTGGCCCTGAGCCGGCAGGCCAGCAAGGTCCACTTCTCCTAGGGCCCCGCCCCAAACACAGACACCCGCCGCCGCGCGCCTGCTCCCCCTCCGGGTCCGGGAGGACGGGCACGGGGGGCCTCCGCCCTCCGCCCTCCCCTCCGGAGCGTGACAGGCGATCCACACGTTGCGGTGCTTCCAGAAGAATTCCCTGGAAGGTAGGTTTTACTGCATGTCCGTGTTGGAGGCCGTGGCGTGGCAGCGCGTGATGGGACTGGCCCTGGTGCTGGCGCTCGGCGGACCCGCGTGGGCGGCAGGGTCATGGCGGGCGGTCGCGCGCGTGGCGTCGCCAGAGGACCGCGCACTGCTGGAGCGGGTGCGGGGCCAGAGCAGCGACCTGCCGGTGGTGCTGGAAGCGGATGCAGGCGCGGCCATGGAAGCGAGTCCCGGCGGCGCGTGGCGTGAGGCGGAGCGGATGGCGTTGCGCCAGGACGCTCGCGCGGTGTTGTGGTTCACGCGCGAGGGGGTGGAGCTGCGTGTGTCGGTGGCGGCTCCGCGCACGGGGCACCTGTTCGTGCGGGCCGCGCGGGTGGAGGGCACACCCGAGACGCTGACGTGGTCCGTGGGCGCGGAGGCCCTGGCGTTGACGGTGCGTTCGGCGCTGCGCGCGGTAGAGGCGGGCGAACCGCTGGGCGAAGTGGTCGCGCCCCCTCCCC
>NZ_RAWE01000137.1 GCF_003611695.1 Corallococcus carmarthensis
GGGACACAGGGGGGCGGGGGGCATGGCGGGGCCAAGCCTACCCGGGTTCCCTGCCCGGACGGTCGGGTGGCGGACCTGGGCGACGGGGTGGAGAACCTTCGCGCTTGCGGGGCAGGGGGGCAGGGCATATCCCTGGCGGCCACGCCCCCTATGAGCCTGCTCGAAGCCATCGTCCTGGGTCTGGTCCAGGGTCTCACGGAGTTCCTGCCCATCAGCTCCACCGCGCACCTGCGCATCGCGCCGGAGTTGTTCGGCTGGCCCGACCCGGGCGCGGCGTACTCGGCCATCATCCAGCTGGGCACGGTGGCCGCGGTGCTCATCTACTTCCGCAAGGACATCGTCGCGCTGGTGAAGGCGTTCGTCGTGGGGCTGGTGAAGCGGGACCCCTTCGGCACGCTGGAGGCGCGGCTCGCGTGGTTCGTGGGCGTGGGCACGCTGCCCATCGGCATCTGCGGGCTGGCGTTCAAGAAGGTCATCGAGACGCAGTTCCGGTCGCTCTACGTCATCGCGGGCAGCCTCATCGTGCTGGCGCTGGTGCTGTTCGTCGTGGAGAGGCGCGCGTCGCACCAGCGCACCGTGGCGGACATGACGTGGAAGGACGGCGTCCTCATTGGCCTGTGGCAGGCGCTGGCGCTGGTGCCGGGCTCGTCGCGTTCCGGCACGACGCTCACGGGCGGCCTGTCGCTGGGGCTCAAGCGCGAGGACGCGGCGCGCTACTCGTTCCTGTTGTCCATCCCGGCGACGACGCTGGCGGGCATCTTCGAATTGAAGCACCTGCTGGAGGCCACGCAGCGGCCGTCGACGGTGGCCCTGGTGGTGGGGACGCTGGTGGCCTTCCTGTCGGGCATGGCCGCCATCGCGTGGCTGTTGAGCTTCCTGAAGCGGCGCACCACCCTGGTGTTCGTGGTCTACCGGGTCGCGCTGGGACTGCTGCTCCTGGGGTTGTTGCAGGCGAACATCCTCAAGCCGATGTCCGGCGTGGAGAACCTGTCGACGCCTGACGCCCCGACGAAGCCGCCGGTGGAGAAGCAGATCACCGACTGAGGAAGGGGGAGGTCGTGCGCGTGCAGGCCCTGTTCGATGCGCTGGAGACGCGGCTGAAGGCGAGGCCAGCGCGGACGTTCGAGTGGAAGGGCCGGGCGCTGAGGGAGGCCGCGGTGCTCCTGCCCCTGTTCGAGCGGGAGGGCGTGCCCTACGTGGTCTTCACCCGGCGGCCCGCGACCCTGCGCACGCACGCGGGGCAGTACGCGTTCCCGGGCGGCGGCCAGGAGGCGCGGGACGTCACGCCGCTGGAGACCGCGCTGCGCGAGACGGAGGAGGAGCTGGGCGTCGCGCGCGCCCACGTGCGCGTGCTGGGCCTGCTGGACGAGACGCCCACCACCTCCGCGTACCGCATCCGTCCCTACGTGGGCGTCGTCCCGGGGGACGGGAAGTACGTGCCGAACCCGGCGGAGGTGGACCTGGTGCTGGAGGTGCCGCTGGTGCGCCTGCTGGACCCCGCCATCGTCCGCGTGGAGCGGCACCTGTGGGAGGGGATGGAGCACGACGTGCACTTCTACACGCACGGCGAGCACGTCATCTGGGGCGCCACGGGGCGCATCCTGCGCAACTTCCTGACGTTCGTGGCGGAGGTGCCGGGCGTCCAGGCGTTGCTGGACGTTCCCCCGCCTGCCGGGCGCTGAGCCGCGGGGCCCGTGTTGTCGGGCGGCCCGGGCGGGAGGATGCCTTGTCGCCCTGGACGGCAGGTCCCAGGTTCAAGGGGACGCATCCCTCGAAAGGCGCGACGTGGACGGTGGGAATGGGTACGGGGCAGCGGACGTGAGGGAAGCCGCGCTGGTGGCGCTGGGAGAAGCCCTGCGCGCCTCGGGGTATGCCTTCACGACGGTGACCCCGGAGACGCACCGGCGGGTGAATGCCCGGCCGGGGGCGCAGGAGGCCCATTCCGTCCGGGACGTGTTCGGGTGGAGCCGTCGCTTCGCGCCGGGCGTGCTGGAGCCCCGGATGGTGGCGCTGCTGGAGGAGGCGGGCGCGCTGGTGGACTGCGAGGACGGGACGCACCGGAGCCGGGTGCGGTTCTCCAGCCTGGGGTCGGGGCTGTATGTCCATTCCGCGTGGCCCACGTCCCAGAAGGACGCGGTGTTCTTCGGACCGGACACCTACCGGTTCTGCGCGCTGCTCCAGCGGGTGCCGGGCACGTTCCGGCGCGCGGTGGACCTGGGGTGTGGCTCCGGGGCTGGCGGCCTGTCGGTGGCGGCGCGGAGCACGGAGGTGGTGCTCGCGGACTTGAATCCGGAGGCGCTGGGGTTCTCGCGGGTGAACGCGAGGTTGAACGGCGCGCACGGAGTCGAGGCGGTGCACTCGGACCTGCTGCGGGACGTGTCCGGCCGGTTCGATCTGATCATGGCGAACCCGCCGTACCTGGCGGACACGGACGGGCGCACGTACCGCGATGGTGGCGGAACGCACGGCACGGACCTGTCCGTGCGCATCGTGCGTGAGAGCGTGGAGCGGTTGGAGCCGGGCGGCACGCTGGTGCTCTACACGGGCGCACCGGTGGTGGAGGGCGAGGACCGGCTGCGCTCCGCACTGGAGCCCGTGTGGCGGAGCGCGCCGCTCACGGACGTGGTCTACGAGGAACTGGATCCGGACGTGTTCGGCGAGGAGCTGGAGACGGCTCCGTACGCGGGCGTGGAGCGCATCGCGCTGGTGGCGCTGACGGCGCGGCGGCGCTGACCGCCGGCTCAGGGCTGGCGGCTCACGTTGCAGCGGGCGGAGGCCTGCCTGGCGAGGTCTTCCGCCACGGAGCGCAGCAGGCTTCCCAGGACGGGTGTGCCAGAGGATGAGGACTCTCCCTGGGTGAGCCAGCGCGCCATGCGGCCCAGGCTGGCGGCGGTCACGACCTGCAGCCGCACCTCCACCTGCACGACGAAGTGTTCGTCCGCTTCGGGCCGCGCATCCAGTGTCCAGGCCACGCGCTCCAGCTCCAGGATGCCCACGCCTCCCGTCAGCTCGCGTCCATCCAGCAGGTAGCCCTCGTGGGTGAACGCGAGCACCTGGGTCACGCGCGCGCTGTCCACGTGCGCGTCGAACCAGAAGGCCCGGCGCCGCCAGAGCGTCAGCTCCACCTCCAGCTTGCCCGCCAGGCCCAACCGCACCAGCCGGTCCAGTTCGGGCGAGATGAAGGCGCGCGCCTCCGGCCGGACCATCACGCGCTTCCCGGAGAGCGTCGCGGTGCAGGCGGCGGACGCCTCTTCCGCGTGCGCCCCGGACGCGAGCAGGCCCGCCGCGACGACGAGCGCCGCGCCACGCCTGCTCTGTGTTCCGTGCCTTCCCATGGCTCAGAAGGTCCGGTTGAACAGCAGGCGCGCCTCGGGCGTGAGCCGGGCCTTGTCGTCGATGCGCCATGCGGCTTCGAAGCGCACGTCGTCACCGAAGTGGAAGCTGCCGCCCAGGCCCAGCTGCGCGTCCGACCACGCCGACGCCGCATGCACCGAACCCAGGTCCGCGAAGATGCCCAGGCCGTGCCAGCGATACTCGGCGCTCGCGAGCACCGAGCTGTCGCCCCCTCCGAACTCCTTGAAGCCGAAGCCGCGCAGCGCCGTCCAGCCGCCCAACGCCTCCTGCTTCTGGAGGGGCAGGTCGTGGCCCGTCGCCGCCCGCAGGCGCAGGCTCAGGCCCGTGTGCCAGTTCATGGGGTAGTCCAGGGCGACGTCGCCCACCAGCTTCCAGAAGCGCGCATCCGCGCCGTCCGCTCCCGGTCCTTCGCCCACCTCCATCGTCACGAAGCCGCGCAGCGTGGGTTCGCGCTTCCAGTTCTTGTGGCGTTCGAAGAGGGACGTCTCCGGCGTGCGGAAGAGGGAGCCCACGCGCGTGCCTCGCTCCGCGGCGCCGCTGTACTCCAGCCGCACCACCGCCGAGCGGAAGCGTCCCTCGTTCACCGGCGCATTCGGGAACGGCGGGTCGTCGTTCCGGAAGAGGCTGAGCGGCGGGGTGAAGGACTGGAGCGAGCTGGCCGTGTCTCCGCGCACCTCCACGCCCGCGAGCCATGACTCAGCCCAGCGCCAGGTGGCGAAGGCCGTGAAGCCCTGGCGGCGGAAGTAGTCCCGGTCCGGCCGGTTGATGAGGAACGAATAGAAGTACGAGTCGAAGTCCCCCAGCCGCCAACGGTCCAGCGTGTCGATGAAGTCGTGCACCTGCGCGCCCAGCTCCTCGAGCCCCAGCGCGGGCAGCTGCACCTTGACGCCGCCCAGCAGGTTGACGCGGCGCTGGCTTCGCGTGCCTTCCGGATCATCCGGCAGGCGCTGTCCGCCCAGCCGCAGCGGAATGAAGAAGGCCCCTTCCAGCGTCGTGTGCACGCGGTCCCGGGAGTCAAAGAAGCGCAGGCTCGCCGCGAGCCCCGGGGCGAAGCCCGTCACCTGCGTGTGCACGGGCAGCAGGTCCACGTCCAGGTCCGGAGGGCGCGGCTGCACGTGCACGATCAGCCGTTTCCCCTCCAGCGTGAGGCCGTCGCTTCCGGCGTCGTTCCCGCCGTGGAACAGCCGGCCCCAGCCCACCTCGAACTCCACGCGCTCGTGACGCCGCGACTTGCGTCGTGCTTCCTCCTTCGTGCGGTAGTGGCGCGTGCCGTCGGCGTCGCGCTCCTCGACGATGCGCACGCTCGTGCGCTCCCCGTCGAGGTCCTCGCTGTCCACCGCCCTCAGGAAGGGCAGCCGCGACTCCAGGCGCTCCATGGCGCGGCGGGCATCACTCCGGAGGAAGACGTCGCCGGGCTCCAGGCCCAGGGCTTCACGTACGCGCGTGGCCATCGCCTCGTCCACGCCCCGCACCTCCACTGCTTCCAGTTCGCCCTCGTCCACCGTCACGACGAGCTTCCCCTCGGGGGACAGCGTGGCGGACACCGTGCCCAGCAGGTAGCCGTCGTCTTCGCGGAGGGTCCTGAGGACGCGATCGAGCGCGGCGTCCAGGCCTCCCAGCATGATGCCGGGGCGGAACGCTCCGTCTTCCCTGCGTGCCAGCCAGGCCCGGGGCGGGCGCGGCGGTGGACACGGGCTGACGACCCTCACCGTGCCATGGCGCTTGTGGACCCGCAGCGTGGTGACCTCGTCCTGCGCGTCGTCCTCGTCAGGGAAGTGGGAGTGCGGTTCGAACAGCGCGTCCCACAGTTCGTCGGGCCGGAGATCCTGAAGGCCTTCGAACTCCACGGAGGTGAGCGTGGGGTTCTCCTCCACGGTGATTTCGAGCACGGCCGGTCCCTGATCGCTGACACGAACGCGAGGCTCCACTCGGGCGAAGAGGCCGGTGCGTGCCAGGCGATGCAGCAGGGTCTGGATCTCGGTGGCCGTCAGGGGGCGCGAGACATCCGTGGGCGGTGCGCCCACGAGCTTGCGGACCTGCGGATCCGTGAGCCGCTGGAGCCCGCGAAGCTCCAGGCCCGTGGGCGTGAGTCCCCGGCCGTCGACCTCGACCTGCAAGGCCCCAAGGACCGTGGCGTCCGAGAGGTCGCCGTCGTCCGCGTTGAAGCCCTCCGGACATGTCGGGTAGTCGGAGTCCTCCGTGGCGGCTTCACCTTCGGATGGCGGGCGGGACGTGGTGACGGCAGTGGAGGCATCGCCGGCATCCGGTGCGGCGTCCGATGGAGTGACGACAACGGACGGGTCGGAGGTGCCGGCGTCCTGTGGAGGTTGGGCCAGGGCCGCGAGTGAGACGAAGCAGAGCGCCAGTGCGAGACGGTTCATGGATGGCGGCAGGAGCATGCTTCGTTCCAGGCGGAGGCTCAGGGCAAGTGCCCGAAACGACGGTGGGCGAGCAGACGGGCGGATGTCATGGACACATCCGGATGTATCGGGCGGTTGTGGCCGTGACATCACCCGTCCTTCATTCACGGTCAGGACGCGACGGGCAGGCCCAGGGCCTTGATGCGCCGGTAGAGGTTGCCTCGGTCCACCTGGAGGAGGCGCGCGGCCCCGGCGATGCTTTCGCCCTCGCGGAGCGCGGCGCGGATGAGGTCCCGCTCGAAGTCCTCGACGTGCTCGCGGTAGCTCTTGTCTCCGAGCGTCCTGCGCGGTGCGGGTGCGGTGGTCGCCGGTGCCGCCACCGCGTCTGGTCCCAACTCCAGCGGGCCGTCGCCCCGGAGCAGGTTCAGCCGTTCGATGACGTTGCGCAGCTCGCGCACGTTGCCGGGCCACGGATAGGCACGGAGCGCGGCCTCCGCTCCCGGCGCGAGCACGAGTGGTGTGCGAGGCCCCGCGAGCTCCGCGGCGAAGACTCGCGCGAGGGGCAGCAGGTCCTCGGGACGTTCGCGCAGGGGCGGCAGGTGCAGCGGCAGCACGTTGAGCCGGAAGAAGAGGTCCTGCCGGAAGCGGCCGTCCTTCACCGCGCGGCCCAGGTCCTGGTGCGTGGCCGCGAGGATGCGCACGTCCACCGGCACCGGCAGCGTGCCACCCAGCCGTTCGACCTGACGCGTCTCCAGCACGCGCAGCAGCTTGGCCTGGAGCTCCAGTGGCATGTCCCCCAATTCGTCCAGGAACAGCGTGCCGCCCTGCGCCTGTTCGAAGCGGCCCGCGCGCCGGGCCACCGCGCCGGAGAAGGCACCGCGCTCGTGGCCGAACAGCTCGCTCTCCAGCAGCGTCGCGGGGATGGCCGCGCAGTTGACCGCCACCAGCCGGCCCTTGCGTCCGGAGGCCTTGTGCAGCGCTTGCGCCACGCGCTCCTTGCCGGTGCCTGTCTCGCCCGTGATCAGCACCGCCGTGTCGCTGGGGCCCACGCGCGCGATGAGCTGGCGCAGGGACTCCATGGCCGGGCTTTCGCCCACCAGGTGTCCCGGCTGGGCCAGCGCGTCCAGCAACCGCTCCCGTTCCTCGCGCAGCGCTCCCAACGCCAGCGCGTTGTGCAGCGCCGTGAGGAGCCGCTCGGGGGACGGGGGCTTCTCCACGAAGTCCGTGGCCCCCAGCTTCAGCGCCTGCACTGCTTCGGAAGGGGAGGCCTCGCCGGACAGGACCACCACCGGCACGGGCAGCGGCTTGGGCAGACGCGCGAGCAGCTCCAGCCCCGTCTCGCCCGGCATGCGCAGGTCCAACAGCATCAGCGCGGGGGGCGCATCCGGCGCTTCGAGCAGGCGTGTGGCCTCCGCCGTGGAGCGGGCCTCCACGACGGAGAAGCCTCCGTCTTGCAGCAGTCCCCGCACGGCCCGCAGGACGCCGGGGTCGTCGTCGACGATGAGGATGCGGGCTCCGGGCTTCATGCGGCCACCTGGGAAGTGTCGGAGGAGGGGACTCGAGGCAGCACCACCTGCGCCCGGGTGCCACCCTGGGCGCCCGGCTCCAGTCTCAGGCTGCCGCCGTGCTCGTGGGCAATCTTCTGCGCGATGGGGAGGCCCAGTCCGCTGCCACCGGGCTTGGTGCTGAACAGCCCCCGGGTGAGGACAGGTCCTTCCAGCACGCCAGGGACGCCGCTGCCGTTGTCGGTCACGGTGACGTGCACGCGGCCGTCCTCCGCTTCGTGCAGTGCCACGTGGACGGGTGGGGCGTGCGGTGGAGAGGCCTCGGTGGCGTTCTTCACCAGGTTGCCGAAGAGGCGGCGCAGTCCGTCGGGATCCGCGCGCAGCGATATGTCAACGCCGGGGTCCAGCACCACGGGCACCGGCGAGTTGCCTTCGTACAAGGCGCACACCTCCGCGAGCAGCGGCCGCAGCGCCACGTCCTGGAAGCGTGGGGCGGGCAGGCGCGCGAAGGTGGAGAAGCTCTGGGTCATGCGCATGAGCAGGTCCACCTCCTCCTGGAGGAGCGCCACCGCTTCGGCGAGGCGGGTCGGGTCTGGCGGGGTGTCGGCATCCCGAGGGGACAGACGCGCGAGCGAGAGCCTCATTGCGGTCAGGGGGTTCTTCAGCTCGTGGGCGAGCGCCCGGGCCACGTCCTGCCACGCGGCGATCTGCTCGGCGGCCTTGAGGTGTTCGCGCTGGTCCAGCAGCTCCTGGCCCATGCGGTTGAACTGGCCCAGGAGGAACTGGAGCTCATCGCGAGCGGGTTCGGGGACGGGCAGGCGGACGGACAGGTCTCCTCGCGAATAGGCACGCATGCCTTCCAGGAGCGTGGCCATGGGACGCGTGAGGACGCGGCCCAGGAGCACCGCGGACACGGCCAGCACGATGGCGGCGACCGCGCCCACCCCGGCGATGAACACGGGCACGCGGCGCACCAGGGCCCGCCGAGCCAGCTCCGCCTGCGCCAGGTTCAACCGGGCCTCGTCGAGCGCATCCGGAGGCAGCCCCCGGCGGCTCAGCTCTTCGGAGACGTTGTCGAGCACCCCCTCCACGGGAGCGATGGAGATGGAGAGCACGCGCTCCAGCACGCCCTGGGCCAGCGCGCCCAGCAGCGCCAGCGGGATGAGGCCCGCGAGCAGCATCACCGCCAGCAGGCGCCGGCGGAAGCGGAACGGAGGCGGGGGAGGGCTCAGCGGTGGAGCACGGCGCATGGCACGCTGTTCATATACCCACCGCCGCTGAAGTTCCCGGTGGGGCCGAGGTGGAGCTCCAGCAACCGGAATGCATCCCCGCATTGCAGTGGTAGAAGGTTCACGGCTCCACTTGAGGAGACGCCGATGCTGAAGCCCCACGCACTGCTTCTCCTCGTGTCCCTTCTCCAGGACGGGGGCACGGATGCCTCTGCGCCTCGGCCTTCACATTCCGTCTTGAGGAATCCCGCGTTTCCGGTCGCGAAGGTGGGCTCGAATGCAGGGGCCCCTGTCTCCACGCGCGGGCCCATTGTCGCGGAAGGCATCCAGTGGCCCGACGACCTTCAGCCCCCGGCGACACTGGACGGGCCCGCGGTTCTTGCCGCGCACGCCGCGTTGCAGCGGAGGCTCTCCCGCTATCCCAAGGAGTACGCCAAGAGCTGTGCGTTCTCCGCGAAGGGGATGGAAGTCATCGTGGGCGAGGAGCGGGGGTTGTACTTCGTCCGCATCAACCCTCGGCCCGACAAGTGCGGATGGGCACCCGGCACCTTGCTCGCGTTCGACGAATTCGAACTGTACGCCGTCTCTCCCGAGGGAAAGGTGTTGGCGCGCTATCCGTACATGCCCTGAGCGAACCGCGCGTTCTCAGAACTGCAAGTACACGTACGGCCGGGTCTCCAGCGTGGACAGCTGACGGATGCCCAATCCCAGGAGCACCAGCACCACGGCCCTGGCGGGCGCGGGCAGCTTGAGGAACGCGAGCGCGGCCAGGTCGTAGAGCTTCATCGGCACCGCGTGCGCGAGGACCGCGAGGGCCAGCATGCTCCACATCAGCGGCCCCACGTTCGCCAGGCCCGGGATTCCCGCCAGCATCCGCGCGTAGAACTCACCCGCGTGCGCCATGTCCGGCGCGCGAAACACCACGCGCGTCAACACCACCAGCGTGAACGTGGCCAACATCCCCAACGCCACGCGCACCGGGCCCGGCTCCTGCTGCTTGCCCCGGAACCACCACCAGCACCGCACCCCGCACAACGCCACGCCGTGCACCGCGCCCCAGACCGCGAAGCGCCAGTCCGCCCCGTGCCACAGGCCTCCCAGCACCATCACCATCATCAGGTTGAAGCACACCCGCGGCTTCGACCGCCGGTTGCCGCCCAGCGGGATGTACAGGTAGTCCCGCAGCCACGACGACAGGCTCATGTGCCAGCGGTTCCAGAACTCGAACAGGTTCTTCGCCAGATACGGCCGCGCGAAGTTCTCCGGGAACTTGAACCCGAACAGCGACGCCACCCCAATCGCGATGTCCGAGTACCCCGAGAAGTCGTAGTACAGCTCCAGCGTGTACGCGACCGCCGCCACCGCGCACTCCGCGGACGAGTACGCGTGCGGACTGCCGAACACCGGATCCACGATGCCGCTGCCCAGCACGTCCGCGATGACCAGCTTCTTCACCAGCCCCACCGCGATGCGGAACAACGCCTTGTTCCCGTCATCCGACGACAGCGTGGGCACTTCCCGGAAGTGCGCCATCAACTCCGACGCGCGGACAATCGGCCCGCTCACCACGCGCGGGAAGAACAGCATGTAGAGCAGGTGCTCCACGAACGAGTGCTCGGAGCTCGCCTTCCCCCGGTACACGTCCACCGTGTAGCTGATGGCCTGGAACACGAAGAACGACAGGCCCACCGGCAACAACAGGTGGAAGGGCTCCGGCCGCACCTCCACGCCCCATGGCCCCAGCAGCGACGCCACCGTCCGGCGCAGCAGCTCCAGGTACTTGAAGCCCGCCAGCAGCCCCAGGTTGGAGACGATGGACAGCACCACCAGCAGCTTGCGCACGCCGGGCCGCTCCGTGCGCCCCATCCCCTTCACCAGCAGGTGATCCACCGTCACGCCGGCCAGGAAGATGAAGAGCGGCACCAGCTTCACGACCAGCTCGCCCACGGGCATCCCGCCCACGAAGGCGGACAGCGGCACCTGCAGGAACGACACGTAGACCAGCAGGCTGGCCGCGAGCAGCAACAGCATCCGCGGCCAGTAGTGCCGGTGCACCGCCCAGTAGAGCGCGAACACCGCGATGACGAAGACGACGTACTGGAGGCTGTGGGACAGCACGGCTCAGGGCGCTCCCGCGGCGGAGGCCGTCGGCTCGCCGCCCTTCTTCGTGGACTCGTACGCCGCCATCAGGTCCTTCACGAACGCGTTCGCCAGCACCGCGTAGCCCTGCGACGTCAGGTGCACGCCGTCCGCGTGGCCCAGCGGCACCGGCTGCCGCTGCCAGCGCTGCATGGAACGCTCACCGCCCATCGCCGCGCGCGCGGACCAGTACGCACACCCCGCGTCCTTCGCCACCTGCGGCAGCGTGTTCAACACCTTCGCCAGTGACGGCGCCTCGTTCCACCGGCCCTCCGCGTCCTGCGCGAGCCGGTCCGTGGGACCGATGAGCAGGCACTCCGCGCCCGTCGCCTTGCGCATGCGCGCAATCAGCGCCGCGTAGTCCTGGCGCAGCCCGTTCGCGTCCAGCTCCGGCAGCTCCGCCTCGTTGGTGCC
Source organism: Corallococcus carmarthensis (assembly GCF_003611695.1). Lineage (GTDB taxonomy): Bacteria > Myxococcota > Myxococcia > Myxococcales > Myxococcaceae > Corallococcus > Corallococcus carmarthensis. The sequence goes on from NZ_RAWE01000137.1 coordinate 11,002, forward strand.
GTACCAGAACACCAGCAGGTCCGGCCGGCGCGCGGTGAGCTGCGCGTCCATCGCGGGCGCATCCATGTCCCGCGCCGTGAAGGCCGTGGCGCCGGGCAACCCCAGCGCGTCGTACACCAGCCCCGGCGTGTCGTACTCCAGCGACGCACCCAGCACCGTCGCGCTCCCGCCATCTTCCGGGACCTTCACCTGGACCGAGTGCGCCACGCCCGTCACCGGGAACGAACGGATCCGCACCGTGGGCTGCGAGAGCGGCTCGGGCGGCGGTGCTTCCGGCGGAATCGCTTCACCATCCACGATGATGTCCGGCGACGCGGCCCCGGGCGCGTCCAGCGCGTACAGGTCCAGCCGGCCCTGGCGGTTCTTGTCCTCCGCGCAGCCGTCACAGAAGGAGATGCCCAGGCTCGCGCCGGGCGCGCCCACCGCGCGGATGCCGGTGAGTCCCCAGATGCTTCCAGCGCTGCTCGCGGGCGTGCTCTTCGCGTCCTCCACCGTCCACTCGCCGTCCAGCGTGCGCGTCACGTGCGCCGCCTCCAGCCGGGTGGACGGCTTGCCCGCCGCGATGAAGCCCCGGCCCGCGTCGCCGAAGCGCTTCGTCAGCGCATCGCGGACCTTGTCGGAGAAGTAATGCGCCGCCGTGTGCGACGCGCCCAACTGCGCGATGCCCACGCGCAGCTTCGCGCCGGACTCGCGGCGGGCCAGGGACTCGAACGTGCGGCGCAGCGCCGGGGTCGCGTTCTGCAGGCCGCTCATGTCCGTGCCCGGCACGCGCGGCGGATGCGTGCGCGCGAAGGCCCGCTGCAACGCCAGGTCGAACAGGTGGCCCAAGAGGTTGGAGCCGCGCACGCGCGGGTGCACCAGGTCCTCCAGCATCAGGCCGGACTCCAGCCACTTGAGCGCGGAGCCCTCGCCGCCCATCGCCGCCAGCGTGTCGTAGAAGGCGCAGCCTCCCGTGCGTGCCTCCTCGCGGAACACCTCCGCCACCTCCGCCGAGTGCCGGCGCGTGACAAGCTCGCCGCTCATCGTGCGCACACCCGCGTCGATGGGCGACATCACCAGGCACGCCGCGTCCGGCACCGCCGTGCGCACGCGCGACACCAGCTCCTTCATCTGCGAGCGGACCTCCTCTATCGTGGTGCGCTCGCGCGAGAGGAAGAACGCCTCGTTGCCGCCCACCATCAACACCACCAGCGACGGCTTGCGGTGCTTGAGCTGCGCGCGGAACGCCTGGGGCTGCGCGCGCAGGTACACCTCCGCCATGCCGCCCAACAGGCCCACCGTGTCGTAGACGACGCCCGGCGTGCCCGACTCCACGGACACGCCGTGCAGCTCCGTCTTGCCGGTCGCGGTGAGCGTCAGCGTCTTCGCGCCCTCCGGCAGCTTCAGCCTCGCGAACGCCGCCTCCGCCTTGGAGCCGAACGCGCGCGTCTGGATGCGCTGCGTGTTCTTTCCGTCCACCGCCACCTGCACGGCGCCGTTGGCCGGCTGGGCCAGGAAGAACAGCTCCGCCTCTCGCGCGCCCTCCACGGAGTAGCGCGTGCCCTGCGCCGGGCCGCTCGTGGAGAAGGCCACGCCCGTCCAGCCCACGCGGTCCTTGGGCCAGTGCGTGTCCACCAGCCGCTCCATCTTCCAGCCGTCCGTGCTCGCGGTGCCCGAGCGCGTGGCGCGTCCGGCGCTCGCCAGCCGGTGGATGTAGAGGAAGCCCGGGCCGCCTGAACCGAAGCGCTCCTGGAGCCGGTCTCGCACCACGTCCGTGATGTAGTCGGACGCGATCAGCGAATCGCCCAGGTGCACCACCCGCACCGGCGTGCGCCGCGCGTCCGAACGCAAGTCGCCCAGCGCCTTCATGAACGGCGCCAGGCCGTCCTCGTCACACGTGCCGTCCGCGCGCGCCTTGCGGCAGTTCAGCTCGATGTCCACGTGCTTCGCGCCCATGCGCTCGCGCAGCGCTTCCAGCTCCAGCGCGCCCGCCAGCGTGGGAGCGCTCAGCTCCTCCAGGCCGATGCCGGGCACGGCGGGGGCTTCCCCCACCTGCGGGCCGGCCTTCGGATCCGTGTCGTTGACGGCCGTGTCCGCTTCCGCGAGCGCGGAGGGCGGCGCGTCCGGCGCCAGGGTGTCCGCGGGCGGACGCGGCGCCTTCACCCCGCGCAGCGACGCGGGCAGCGCGAGCGCCACCAGCTTGGGCCCGAGCGAACCTTCCTGACGGAGGCTGGGGAGGGGGCGGAACTTCTCCGGCAATGGCGCCAGGGACAACCCCACCGCCAGCAGCACGGTGAAGGCCAGCGTCCATCCGGTGGATGTGGGCTTGAGGCTCAACGCCGGGGCATGAGACTGGCTTTTCGGGGGCGGGTCAAAACTCTGCCCACATTGTCGCGCCCCATCCCTCGGGGGGTAGGCGGCCGGGCCCCCTTCCTCGGACGGCGCGACGCGCTATGGTGCGCCGCCGTTCGCGCCGGGTCCAAGGCCCGGCGGTTCCCTGGGAGCTCGCACCCGCATATGGCCCTCTATCCCGTCATCATGGCCGGAGGCTCCGGCACCCGCTTCTGGCCGCTGTCGCGCCAGGCCCGTCCGAAGCAGTTCCTCCCGCTGGCCTCCAAGCAGCCGCTGCTCACCGACACCGCCCAGCGCCTCAAGGGCCTGGCGCCGGTGAAGAACACCTTCATCGTGTGCGGTCCCGTGCACGCGAAGACGGCCGCGAAGCTGGTGAAGGGGCTGCCCAAGGGAAACCTCCTGGTGGAGCCCGTGGCGCGCAACACCGCGCCCGCCATCGCGCTCGCCGCGCTCCAGGTGGCCGCGCGCGACCCGAAGGGCGTGCTCGCGGTGCTGCCGTCGGATCACCACGTCGCGGACGTGAAGGGCTTCCAGCGCACGCTCGCGGAGGCCGCGCGCATCGCGGAGGGCGGCCACATCGTCACGCTGGGCATCAAGCCCGCGCGCCCGGAGACGGGCTACGGCTACATCCAGGTCGGTGACGCGCTGGACGGCGGCGGCCGCCGCGTGAAGGCGTTCAAGGAGAAGCCCGACCTCAAGACGGCGCAGGAGTACGTGGCCGGCGGCGACTACCTGTGGAACGGCGGCATCTTCGTCTTCCGCGCGGACGTGATGCTGGCGGCCTTCCAGAAGCACATGCCGGAGATGCAGAAGGGCCTGGAGGCGCTCCAGAAGGCCGTGGGCAAGCGCACCTTCCCGGCCGTGCTCAAGCGCGTGTTCCCCAAGCTGCCCTCCATCTCCATCGACTACGGCGTGATGGAGAAGGCGGAGAACATCGCGGTGCTGGACGGCGACTTCGGCTGGTCCGACGTGGGCTCCTTCGCCGCCATCCCGGAAGTGCGCCCCGCGGACGCGCAGGGCAACGTCGTCTCCGGCGACGCGGTGCTGGTGGACTGCACGGGCTGCGTGGTGCTCGCGGACAAGCGCACGCTGTCCGTCGTGGGCCTCCATGACGTCGTGGTGGTGGACTCCGGTGACGCCGTGCTCGTGGTCCCCAAGGACCGGAGCCAGGACGTCCGGAAGGTCGTCGAGGCGCTCAAGGCCCGGAAGCGCACCAAGCTGCTGTAGGCCCCGAGGCGACTTCGCCTCCTGTTTCCCCTCACACATTTCTTCCTGGGGCTCCCTGTCGTTTCTACAGGGGGCCCTGGTTCGTTTTGCGGGGTTTGCTGGCACCTGCGGGCGGTTGGAGTGTCGCTGGGAGGACGGAGGCGGGCCCCGGGCACGAGGCGCGGAGGTTGCAAGCCCACCCCGGGTCCGCCCCATTTCCGGGGCGTCAGGCGGGGTGGGCGATGGGCTGCAAGCGCTGCGTGGGCGAACACCGGGATGGGGAGGCGTGCTCCGTCGCTGCTCGGCCTTCGGTGCCGGGGGATTCGCTGGAGGGCCAGCGGCACGGGCCGTTGCTCCTGAAGCGCCGGCTGGAAGTGGGCGCGGTGGCGTCGCTGTACCTGGCGGAGTACGTGCCCACGGGGCACCGCTTCGCGGTGAAGGTGCTGCATGCGCACCTGGCGGCCCGTCCTGCCGTGCGCGCGCGGTTCATTTCGGAGGCGCTGGCGCAGCGCAACGTCGTGCACCGCCACGTGGCGCGCGTGCTGGACGTGCGCCCCGGTCCCCAGGGTCTGCCCTGCGTGTTGATGGAGGCGCCGGAGGGCGAGTCGCTGAGCGCGATGCCCCTGCCGCTGTCGCCGGCCGAGGTGGGCGAGGTGTTGGATCAGGCGCTCGCGGGGCTGGAGGTGGCGCATGCGCGAGGCCTGGTGCACGGGGACCTCACGCTGGATTCGATGTTCGTCACGCGCGACGCGAAGGGTGAGCGGCGCGTGCGGGTGCGCGACTTCGGCGCGGGCGCGGTGCGGGAGGCGGCGCTGTCGCAGGAGGAGCGCGCGCAGGGCGTGACGGTGGGCTCGCCCACGTTCATGGCGCCCGAGCAGTGCGCGGGGATGAATGGGAGCCCGCGCGCGGACCTGCACGCGATGGGCGTGGCGGGCTACCTGCTGGTGACGGGCCGGCTGCCGTTCGGGCTGGGGCGCTCGGCGGACGTGACGCTGTTCCCGCCGCACGCCGTCAACGCGAGCGTGCCGCCCGCGCTGTCCACCGTGCTGCTGCGCGCGCTGGCCGCGAACCCGGAGGAGCGGTTCGACAGCGCGTGGGCCTTCCGCGCCGCGCTCGCGGAGGCGCTGGGCAGGAAGGCGCCGGTGCGGAACGCGTCGGCGGATGCGCCCGAGGACGTGTCCGACGCGGTGGTGGCGGAACAGAACGCGGACGACTTCGACATCGTGGAGGACGTGCCCGCATGGGGCATGGCCGCCACGTCCATGGAGGATGCGGCGTTGCGCGCGGCGGATGGCGCGCCGTCCCAGGTCCGCAGGGGTGAGGTGGCCATGCGCGAGGAGGTGGCCGCGTTCTGGGCCTCGGCGGTGGCGCTGCTCGGGCCCGCGGAACCGGAGCTGCCTGCCGACACGCTGCCGTTGACCGGCGCGTCCCAGGCCGGTTTCTCGGGCTCCGCCGCTTCGGCTCCCATCCTCCTGGTGCATCCGGCCGCGTCGAACGCGCCGGCCGCGACCATGAAGCTCGGCATCGTCGAGGTGAGCTCCACGTCCACGCTGGGGGCCGCGGCCATCCCGTTCATGACCCTGGCGCCCTCGCTGGAGCCCACGTCCATTCCTTCGCCCGCGCCCATTCCGCTCGTGGACGTCGTGCATGACGACGACGCGCCCATTCCGCTGGTGAACGCGGTGGCGCCCCTGGAGGCCTCCGCGCCCCGCACGGACGCGCCCGCGGACCTGCGCGTGCGCCTGGGCCTCACGCCGGGCGAAGTGCTCCAGTCCGTCTCCGTGAGCGACGTCGCCCCCGAGGGCCTCTTCGCCGAGTGCCAGGGCTCGCTGCCCCCGCTCGCCGCGCGGCTGACGGTGGAGGTGGCCTTCCGGGGCGAGACGGCCCTGGGCGCCTGCGACGTCGTCCGCCACGTCACCTTCGACGAGGCGCGCACCTGGAACGTGCCCGCCGGCGTCTTCGTCCACTTCTCCGACGAGTTCCCCGCCCTGGGCCGGCTGCTCTCCCGCGCCCTCATGGAGGACGCGGAGCCCGCGCCCGACGCGGAGCTTGCCCGCATGCTGTCCCGCGCGGAGGCCGTCGCCCGGGACCCCTACACGCTGCTGGGCGCGAAGCATGACGCGGACTTCGGCGACATCCACCGCCGCGCCCAGGCCGCCCTGCGCCGCCTGGTCGCCTTCCAGAACCGCCCGCTGCCCACCACGCAGCGCCAGGCCCTGGACGCCCTGCGCGTGCGGGTGCTGGCCGCGCAGCGGATGCTCGGCGAGCCGCTCTCCCGTGTCGGCTACGACGCCACCCGGGGCAACCTGGGAGGCCTTGCCCGCTGCGTCGCCGCGGGCGTCCCGGAGCCCACCATGGAGGCCCTGCGCAGCGCCTTCCTGGCCGCCCGGCCGGAGGTGGAGAAGAAGGCCCGCGCCCTGTTCACCCAGGGACATGCGTTGGAGGTCCAACGGGCCGTCCCGGCCGCGCTGGAGCGCTACTCGGAGGCCCTCAAGCTGGACCCGCTGAACACCTCCTGGCTGAAGCACTACCAGTCCCTGCTGCGGCAGGTGCCGGTGGGCGCCGGGGCCGGTGACAGCGGGGCCATGGCCTGATGGGGGCCATCAGCCCCTCCCGGGGGTAGGTTCCGCCCTCCCGGGGAGGCCCGGGCGTTCAACAGTCAGCCGGGCGCGTTCGGGTGTGTGCAGCCCCCGGGCCCGCTCGTGTAGTGTCCGACGCCTTCCGCTACGCCCTCCCGGTTCCTGTCGAGGGTGGGGACACTGCCATGAACGCGCACATCTTCCGCGAGTACGACATCCGAGGTCTGGTGGACAAGGACCTCACCATCGAGGTGGTGGAGCTCCTGGGCCTGGGCCTGGGCACCATGATCCGCCGCAAGGGCGGCACCTCCATCGTGGTGGGCCGCGACTGCCGCGAGTCCTCCACGCGCTTCCGCGACGCGCTCGCGAAGGGCCTCACCGCCACCGGCCTGGACGTCTACGACGTGGGCGTGGTGCCGACGCCACTGACCTACTTCGCGGCGAACACGCTGCCCGTGGACGGCCTGGCGATGATCACCGGCAGCCACAACCCGAAGGAGTTCAACGGGTTCAAGATTGGCGCGGGCAAGACGACCTTCCACGGCCCTGAAATCAAGGAGCTGCGCCGCCTCATCGAGGCGAAGGACTTCGCGACCTCGAACAAGCCCGGCAAGGTGACGCCCTTCGACATCATCACGCCCTACAACCACTTCATCCAGCAGACGGTGAAGGTGGGCCGCAAGGGAATGAAGATCGTCATCGACGCGGGCAACGGCACGGGCGGCGCCATCGCCGTTCCGCTGTTCGAGAGCATGGGCTTCGACGTGGTGCCCCTGTTCTGCGAGATGGACGCGGACTTCCCCAACCACCACCCGGACCCCACGGTGGTGGAGAACCTCCAGGACCTCATCAAGAAGGTGAAGGAGGTGAAGGCGGAGGTCGGCATCGCGTACGACGGCGACAGCGACCGCATCGGCGTCATCGACGACCAGGGCAACGTGCTCTGGGGTGACCAGCTGATGGTGCTCTTCAGCCGCTACGTGCTGAAGGAGTCCCCGGGCGCGGCCATCATCGGCGAGGTGAAGTGCAGCTACACGATGTACGACGACATCGCGAAGCACGGCGGCAGGCCCATCATGTGGAAGGCCGGGCACTCCCTCATCAAGTCGAAGATGAAGGAGGAGCACGCGGAGCTGGCCGGCGAGATGAGCGGTCACATCTTCTTCAAGCACCGGTACTTCGGCTTCGACGACGCGGTGTACGCGTCCGCGCGCCTGCTGGAGATCCTGACGCACGAGAAGCAGTCCATGTCGCAGCTGCTCTCCGACGTGCCGAAGACCTTCGCCAGCCCCGAGCTGCGCTTCGACACGACGGAGGAGAAGAAGTTCGCGATGGTGAAGCGCGCCACCGAAATCCTCCGCGACGCGGGCCACAAGGTGGTGGACGTGGACGGCGTGCGCGTGACGTTCCCGGACGGCTGGGGGCTCATCCGCGCGTCGAACACGCAGCCCATCCTGGTGCTGCGCTACGAGGCCAGCACGGAGGCGCGCGTGAAGGAGATCCAGGCGCTCATCGAGAAGACGGTCGCCCAGGCGCAGAAGGAAGTTGGCGCCTAGCCTTCTTCGGCGCTCCACGCGAAGCACACGCACGCACGTAAGGGAGGGAACTGGCCATGCCGACGCTGGGAATCGACCTGGGCGGGACGTTCGCCCGGGCCGCGGTGGTGGATGGGAAGGGCGCGATCCTCGCGAGCGCCAAGGTGGCGCTACTGGACCGCAAGCCGCCGGGCGTGGTGGAGACCATCGCCCAGGCGGCGGAAGAGGCGGTGAAGAAGGCCGGGGTGAAGGTGGAGGGCTGCGGCGTGGGCGCGGCCGGGCAGATCCACAAGGACACGGGCGTCATCTCCGTGGCGCCCAACCTGGGCTGGCGCGACGTGCCCCTGGCGGCGCTGCTGACGAAGCGGATGGGCTTCGAGGTGAAGGTGGTGAACGACCTGTCCGCGGCGGCGTGGGGCGAGCTGCACGCGGGCGCGGGCCGTGGCGCACAGGACATGCTGGTGGTGTTCGTGGGCTCCGGCGTGGGCAGCGCCATCATCGCGGACGGGCGGCTGGTGCACGGCGGCGGCGGCGTGGCGGGCGAGCTGGGCCACATCAAGGTGGTGCCCGGCGGCCGGCTGTGCGGCTGCGGTGAGCACGGCTGCCTGGAGGCATACGCGGGCGGCCACAACCTCATCGCGCAGACGAAGGAGTTGCTGGCGTCAGGTGCTTCGCGCGTGCTGGAGCAGCTGACCCAGGACGACCCGGACACCATCACCCCGGTGACGCTGGAGACGGCGGCGGACGCGGGCGACGCGAAGGCCAAGGAGATCCACGACCGCGCGTCGCACTTCCTGGCGGTCGCGGTGGCCAATTACGTGACGGTGCTCAACCCGTCGCGGCTGGTGCTGGGCGGCGGTGTGCTGACGCACTGCCCGGGCATCAAGCGGCAGGTCCTGGACGGAGTGCAGCAGTGGTCGTCCCGGGTGTCGCGCGAGGGTCTGCTCATCGCCGACGCGGAGCTGGGCGACGACAGCGGCATCATCGGCGCGGCGCTGCTGGTGAAGTGAGGTTCCTGGCGCGGGCGGAGCATGCTCCCCCGCGCCATGCAGGTCCCGCCGGGCGCTCGCGGCGGGACGCGCACTGCCGTGCGATGGAACTCGCCAGGGCTTCCGCCGCGGAGCGCTACGGCTGCTTCGGCGCTGCCTTCGGGGCCGGCGCCGCGTCCGTGAAGACGAGCTTCGCGATGCGCCCCTCCTCACCCACGGCCCAGGCGGTGTCCCGCGTGCGCGGCGGCGTGGACACGGCGTGGAAGCCCGTGGTGTCCAGCGGCTCCCACGTCCTGCCCGCGTCCTTCGACACGTCCGAACCCGTGGGCCCCACGGCGACGAGCCACATCTTCCGCTCGCGCGTGAGCGGGGCCACGCAGGAGCGATAGCCCCCGGGAGGCGTGCCCGGCACGGTCCACTTGCGCTTGCCCGCGTCCAGCGTGAGCGCCGCGTTGCCGGTGGCCACCTCCGGCTGCTTGTAGTTGCCGCCCACCGCGATGCCCGCCTGGGGGCTCCAGAAGTAGAGCGAGAACACGCCCGCGCCCTCACCGGTGGCCAGCGGCGTGGGCGCGATGCCCCAGGTCTTGCCCCGGTCCGCTGAATGGAGCACTCGCGCGATGGAGCCCCCCAGCCCGAACCAGACGTGGGACGTGCCGTACACCGCGATGCTCGTGCCGCTGGCGGCGAAGCCCGCCTCGCCCGCGAGCGCGGCCGGCAGCGCCCCTTGCGGCACGGGCTTCCACGTCGCGCCGCCGTCCTCCGTGGTGATGACGACGAAGTGCCCGTCCACCGGGTCGCTGAACGCGATGCCGTGCTGTTCGTCCCAGAAGGCCATGCCGTTGAAGAATGCCCCGGGCACGGCGTTGGTGAACTGGAGCGTCCAGTGAGCGCCGCCGTCCGTCGTCTTGTAGATGCGCGACTTGTCACCCGCGCCAATGGACAGCACGGACGCGCTGCGGTCGCTGAAGGCGTCCACGTCGCGGAAGTCCAATCCCTCCGCGTCCGGCACGGGGGACCGCGTCCACGTCTTGCCACCGTCCGTGGTGCGCACGACGGTGCCCTTGTCACCGCTGGCCCACGCGACGCGGCCGTCCACCGCGCTCACGCCGCGCAGCCGCACCGTCGTCCCGCTCGCCTGCGGCTCCCACTTCATGTCCGCGCTCCCCAGGGCCAGCCACGTCGCCAGCCACACCGCTCCCATCGTCATGTCCCGGTCCCTCCCGCGTGTCCGTCCGCGAAGGAGGGACGCTAGCCGAGAAGCGGGCCCTGTCAGCGCCGTGCGGCGGTCTCGGCGTCGGGCAGCGAGGTGTCCTCGGGGATGAAGTCGACGCGGCACTTGTCCAGCTGGGGCCCACAGGCGCGGTCCAGGTCGCCGCGCGTGTCACAGCCCGGGCGCTCCTCGCAGGTGTCCGGCAGGAAGGCCCAGACGAACTGGAGCACGTTGCCGCCCCGGCCCTCCGGCAGCGCGGCGAGGAAGTCCTGCTTCCGCTCCTCGAACAGCCGCGCCAGGTGCACGGTGTGGTCCTCCAGCTTCACGTGCCTCGCGTCCCCCATGTACCGGCGGCTGGCGTCGTTGAGCTGGGCGTCCAGGAACTCCGGCTGGTAGGGCGCGCCGTCCAGCCGGGGCCCGCCGCGCGTCCCCCGGAAGAGGGCGAAGTTCACGCGCGGGTCCGCGTACTCACCCAGGAGGACGCGCTGCTCCAGCGCCCACGGCGTCAGCCGCTCGCCGCCCACCGGCCATGCGCGGCCCCAGTAGAAGCGGCCGAACCAGGACGCCTCCACGCCGTCCGGGTGGCGCTCCACCAACTGCATGAGCACCAGCGCGTTGTACGCGTTGATCCAGTACGCGAGGCCTTCTTGCGGCGACGGGAACAGCTCCGGCTGACGGTGCGGTGACACCGCCGCGAGCGACGCGACGAAGCGCTCCAGCGCCGCGCGGTCACGCTGGAGGCCCTCGAAGTCCAGGTCCCCACTGGGGCGCACGTGGTTCAACGCCTGTGCGTAGTCCGCGTAGCCGAAGGGCCCGGCCGCCTCTGGCACCGGCGCCGGCAATGCGCCATGCACGTACAGCCACGCTCCCGTACCAAGCGCCAGCAGCACGGCCAGGACCGCCACGGCGAACCAGCGCGAGCGGTGGCGGGGAGGGACGGAGGCATTCACGGCCCGGCAGTCTATGCCACCCGCCCGGTATGGCTCCCACCCTTCAGGTCCCTGCGCGACCCATCCTGGGTCCGCCGCGACAGGCCGCTATACTGCCCGGGCCATGGAGCCTACCCCCGACGTCGTCAGGCATTTCCATCCGGTGCTCCCCTCCGGTCAGCTCCGCCGCCAGCCGGTCCGCGTGGAGCTGGCGGGCCATGCCTACGCGTTCTTCCGGGACGCTTCCGGAAAGGCCGCGGCGCTGTCGGACGCATGTCCCCACCGCTTCGCGCCGCTGTCGAAGGGCATCGTGACGAAGGAGGGCCAGCTCCAGTGCCCGTACCATGGCTGGCGCTTCGACGCGCGAGGGCAGGGCGTCAATCCCAGCCAGCCGGAGCTGCGCCACTGCGAGGCGAAGAGCTTCCAGGTGGTGGAGCGCCACGGCTACCTCTGGCTGGCGCACGCGGACACGCCGCTGTCCGCGATGCCGGAGCTCGCGGGCGACGACTACGTCTTCGGCGGGACGTTCTCCACGCTGTTCCAGGCGCCGCTGCACGTGGCGCTCGACAACTTCAGCGAGGACGAACACACGCCCTTCGTCCACACCCGGCTGGGGTGGAGCGGCGCGCAGACGGGCGCGGTGGAGTTCGAGGCGCACAACCACGACGACCACACGGAGGTGCACTACCGCGCCCCGCAGCGGCCCGCGCCCATCATGCGGCTGCTCACGGTGGGCAAGGGGGACATCTTCCACAACGACTGGGTGACGCGCTTCGACCCGGTGCGCAGCGTCTACACCATCCGTTGGACGACCTCCCAGGGGAAGCCGCGCCCCTTCATCACGCAGGCGCACATCTTCTTCGTGCCGGAGACGGCGCGCACCACGCGCCTGCACGTCTTCTCCTTCCTGCGCACGGCGGTGCCCGCGCTCAAGCCCTTCCTGCCGGTGGCGGCGAAGGCCGCGCTGGGGCTCACCTGGTGGGAGGTGCGCGACGACGCGCGCTTCATCCCCACCGTGGCGGACACGCCCTACAGCCACAAGGGCATGCGGCTGGACAAGTACGACAAGCCGCTCGTGCACCAGCGCAAGCTCATGGAGCGCATCTACTACGCGCACGAGGCGCACGAGCCCGGGCCGGCGCTGCCCCGGGTCCGCGACGCCACGGGCACCTGAAGCCCAGGGGCGCCGTCGCATCGCGAGGACCGGTGGGGCGGGCTTCCGGGTCCGGGCCGTCAGTGCATCGGCGCGGGCTCCTCGTAGGTGGGCACCGTCTCCCCGGTGCGCGCCTCGTAGGCGTTGCAGCCGCTGTCACCAGACACCACGAGCGCGAACTTCTTGAGCTCCGTCTGATTGCAGCTCTGCGTCTCTTCGTCGCTTGGCTCGTCGCTGTTGCCCGCGAAGAAGCGACAGTTCTTGCAGTTGCCCCAGGATGCGTCCGCCATGGTTCCCTCCTCGTGGAAACGGGTCCTGATAGGAGGGTGGGGCCGGTGACGGACCCCCACAACGCAGCACCTGCTTCCCGCCCGGGAGGGCAGGGGACCCGGCGCCCACGAAAGGGCGCCGGGAATTCCACCTCGCCTGCCGCCTACTGCTGGGGCGCGGGCTGCTGCGGGGCCGGCTGCTCCGTCGCGGGCTGCGGCTGCGGGGCCGGCTGCTGCGGCGCGCCCCCGCCGGGCTGCGCGCCCAGGGCGGCGGCGTCCTTCTTCACCGAACCGGACTCGAACGAGCCCAGCGAGTTGAGCAGGCGCAGCGCGGCGAGCGAGGCCTGGAGGCGCTCGGACACGAAGCCCACCTCCGCGTTGGTGAGCGCGGTGTTGGCGTCCGCGACCTCCAGGTAGGTGGCGACGCCCGCCTTGAAGCTCACGTCCGTCAGGCGGTTGGACTCGCGCGCCAGCTCCAGGGCCTCCTCGGCCTTGGAGCGGTTGGCCAGCGCGTTCTCCAGGTCCAGCTTGGAGCGCCGCACTTCTTCCTTCACGCGGGCCTGCGCCAGCGTCTGCGTGACGGTGGCCTCGCGCACGCGCGACGACGCCTCGGAGAGGTTCGCCTCACGCAGGCCGCCGTCGAACAGCGTCCAGCTGGCGCCGAAGGTGATGGCCCAGGTCTCGTTCTGGCCGGTGAAGCCCGCCGCGTTCGCGATGCGGTAGGCACCCGTCACGCCCAGCGTGGGCAGGTAGCTCAGCAGCACGCCCGTCTTGTTGATGCGGCTGAGCTTCAGGCCCACTTCCGCGGCCTGCACGTCCGAGCGCTCCTGCAGCGCCTTGTTCACCAGCTCGTCCGGCGACGCCTGCGCGGGCACCGTCGGCTCCGGCGGGGCGGCCAGCTCGAACTCCGGCTCGCGCTGGATGAGCGTGCCCAGCGCCAGCTTCAGGCCCGCGAGCGCGTTCTTCGCGCGCACCAGGTCCTGCTCCGCGCGCGAGCGGTCCAGCTGGGCGCGAAGCAGCGCCACGCGCGTCACCGTGCCCGCGTCGAACCGGGCCTGGGTGTCCTTCTCCCGCGCCTGGTTCAGCTCCAGCAGCCGCTCCTGCGCGCGCAGGGCTTCCTGCTGCGCCGCGGCGCCGTAGTACGCCTGCGCCACGCCGAAGAGCACCTGCCGGCGCGCCGTCTGCGTGTTGAGCTCCGCCAGGTTCACGGCCTTGTAGGAGGCCGCGATGCCCGCCCACAGCTGCGGCGCGATGATGGCCTGGCGGATCTCCGCCTGCGCGCCCTGCTGGATGAGCGGCTGGATGGTGATGTCCACCGGGGCGATGGGGCCCGCCGGGATGATGGCCGCCACGTTGTTGCGCGTGATGGACGCGCCCACGCTGATGTTCGGCAGGTAGCCCGCCCAGGCCTTGCGCGTCGCGAGCGATGCCTGCTCGAAACGCTCCTGGGCGATCTTCAAGTCGAGGTTCTGCTGGCGGGCCGACTCCAATGCCTCATCCAGCGTCAGTACGGGCGCCGCTGCCAGGGTGGCCGACAGGGACAGCGCCAGAAAGGTACTCATACCGCTTCGACCTCCTCACCGACCCGCGGGAGCGCGAGGCGGATCCGTCCAATGGACGACTGCGTTGCGTCCTCTACCCGACCCCGGAGCCTCGTGAAAGTACTCCGCACTGTCGGATGTTGGAATATGCGGAATGTAGTAGCGGTCAATGGTTGATGATGTCAATTGTTTATGTGTGCCCGATGAATTAACGTAAATTCACTATGAACGGTTTCAACGACGGTCCCAGCGAGCAGGTGATGCGTCGGCCGGCGTCCCCCAGTGACCCGGCCGAGAGCGAGAGTGGGCTCCCCGCGCAGGCGTGGACGCTGCTCTTCGAGCTGCTGCACACCCACATGCGCAACTTCCCCGCGCTGGCGGCGGAGTTCGACCTGTCCCCGGTGCAGGCGCACGTGCTCAGGCAGCTGGGCGAGGGAGCGCTCGCGATGAGCACGCTCGCCAACTACCTGTCGTGCGACGCGTCCAACGTGACGGGGCTGGTGGACCGGCTGGAGGCGCGCGGGCTGGTGGAGCGCAAGAGCAGCGAGCAGGACCGCCGGGTGAAGATGCTGGTGCTGACGGAGGCGGGCGCGGAGCTGCGCGGCCGGCTGATGGCGCGGCTGAGCGCGCCGCCGCCCCTCATCGCCGCGATGCCGGATGAGGACCTGGCGGCGCTGCGCGACATCATGCGCCGCGCGCTCAAGACGCAGTAGCGCAGGCCGGCGCCCCAGACTTCGGGGCGCCCGGACTTCTCATCAGTCCAGCAGGAAGGTGTACGAGTACTTCATCTCCGTGGCCACCGCCTCGCCGCCCTTGATGGCGGGCTTGAAGCGGAAGCGGCGGATGGCGTCGCGCGCGGCCTCGTTGAGTCCGTAGCCGGGCCCGGAGATGACCTTCACCTGGGTCACCTTGCCCTCCGCGTCGATGGTGATGGACAGCGTGACGGTGCCTTCGATGCCCGCGCGGCGCGCCTCGTCCGGGTAGGGAATCTTCACCTCGGACGCGACCGAGGGCTCCGAGTCCACCTGGTACACGGGCACGTACTTCGGCGCGGAGTAGCCCTTCACGTCCTGGGGCGCCTTCGCGGTGCCGTTGGCCTTGCCGTAGGCGGTGTTGCCCACGGGCGCGGCGAAGGAGCCCGCGCTGGTCGTGGACGACATGGTCATGCCCACGACCAACGGCGGTGGCTTGGCGGAGGGCGGCGGCGGCGTGTCGTTGGGGGGCGG
>NZ_RAWE01000138.1 GCF_003611695.1 Corallococcus carmarthensis
TTGGCACCCAGAGCGAGGACGGCAGCCGCTTCGTCGAGCGCATCCTCACGGCCGTGATGAGCCTCAGGAAGCAGGAGCGCAACGTGCTCGACGCTCTCACTGCGTCCCTTGAAGCCCATCTCCACGGCACTCCCGCACCATCGCTGCTGCCCGGGACCTGATTCACGCTCGCGGTCGCCAGACCCCGTGAACGCTTACCCTTCCTCAATCCGGACGTGGACCCGGGACGTTCCATCGTCGCCTACGTAGATCATGAACTCCCCTGCATTGGGGGCGAGCGTCTTTGTGTCGGGGGCATGCGTGCGACTCCACTCAGTAGCCCTGCTCACCCATTTCCAGTCGCTTGGATGCTCAGCCCTCGCGGGGAGCCGCCGCGCGTGACAGCCGGTCTCGCACGGCGATGCCCAGGCCGCTCGCGGTGGGTAGACAGGCCACGAGCACGTCGTGGCCCTGTTCGTCGGCTTCCCTCAGCCGGGCATAGAGCACCCGCGCGGCCTCCGCCGGTTCCCCTGGCACATCCAAGCGCTGCACATCGCCAGGCAATGACAGTGACGCGGGGCCCAGCACTCCCACGCGCAATCCCTGTGCACGCAGTGCCTCTACCCGCCGCACGACTTCATCCGGCTCCGCGAGCACCACGCCCGCCCGGGGCGCGTAGTGTGATGCCAGCGAACCCGATACGCGCACCGTGGCGGACGTGCGCACCGGCACCCTACGCCCCAGCACGCGCTCCACGTCCTCCGTCGCCAGACCTCCGGGTCTGAGAATCGCCGGGGCGCCGGAGGACAGGTCCACGATGGTCGACTCCACGCCCACCGTGGACGGACCTCCGTCCAGCACCAGATCCACGTCGCTGCCCAAATCTCGCTGCACGTGCTCCGCCGTCGTCGGGCTCACCCGTCCGAAGCGGTTGGCGCTTGGCGCGGCCACGCCTCCGCCCAGCCGCTGAAGCACCTCCAACGCCACGGCGTGTCCCGGCACTCGCAGCGCCACCGTGTCCTGGCCTCCCGTCACCGCGTCCGTGGCCCTCGACGTGCGCGGGAGCACCAGCGTCAGTGGCCCCGGCCAGAAGGCCTTCGCCAGCGCCTTCGCTTCGTCCGGCACCACGCGGGCCCACTCGGACAGGTGCTCCGCTCCCGGGATGTGGACGATGAGCGGATGGGTCGCGGGCCGGCCCTTGATGGCGAAAACACGACGCACGGCCAGTTCGTCCTCGGCGTTGGCCGCGAGCCCGTAGACCGTCTCTGTTGGCAGGGCGATGACACCGCCGCGTCGCAGCAATTCGACTGCACGGTCGAGGAGGTCGGGAGTAAGCATGCTCGGGCCGCACTGTCTCCCCAGGAGAAACCATGGGCAAGTCGCACGTTTTCGATGCGCGCAGCCAGATGCCAGTCCCCGCCGCCGACCTCTTCTCCTGGCACACCCGCGAGGGAGCCTTCGAACGCCTGTCGCCTCCCTGGGAGACGGCCGAGGTCGTGGACCGCTCCGGCGACGGCATCCGCCCCGGCGCCCGCGTCGTCGTGAAGCTCCACCTGGGCCCCATTCCCCAACGCATGGTCGCGGAGCACACCGCCTACGTGGAGGGCTCCTCCTTCCAGGACACCCAGCGTGAAGGCCCCTTCGCGAAGTGGATCCACGACCACCGCATGAACCCCGCGGGCGCCCATGCCTCCATCCTGGAGGACGCCATCCAGTACGAGCTGCCCGTGGGGACGCTCGGGGACACCTTCGGCGGTGGCTATGCGCGAAAGCGCCTGGAGCACATGTTTTCGTACCGCCACAACCTCACTCGCATGGACCTGAAACGCCATGCCGCCTTCGCGAATCAGGGCCCGCTCACCGTGGCCATTGGTGGCGCGTCCGGCATGCTGGGCTCCGCGCTGTCCGCGTTCCTCTCCACTGGCGGCCACCGCGTGAAGCGGCTGGTGCGTGGCCGTGCGAACCCGGCTCGCGGTGACATCTCCTGGGCTCCCGACAAGGGCACCGTCGACGCGGCGGGCCTGGAGGGCGTGGACGCGGTGGTGCACCTGTCCGGCTCCAACGTGGGCGAGGGCCGGTGGACCGACGAGCGCAAGCAGGAGATCCTCAAGAGCCGCACGCAGAGCACCCGCCTGCTGTCGGAGACCCTGGCCCGCGCCACCCGCAAGCCTCGTGTGCTCATCTGCGCCTCCGCCGTCGGCTACTACGGCAACCGGGGCGAAGAAGAGCTCACCGAAGCATCCTCCTCCGGCGATGGCTTCCTCGCGGACGTCACGCGCCAGTGGGAGGCCTCCACCGCGCCAGCCCAGGAGGCGGGCATCCGCGTGGTGCACCTGCGCATCGGCGTCGTGCTGGATTCTCGCGGCGGGGCGCTGGCGAAGCTGGCGCTCGCGACCCAGGCGGGCGGCGGTGGGCCCGTGGCGTCCGGACGCCAGTGGATGAGCTGGGTGTCATTGGAGGACGTGCTGGGCCTCATCCAGTTCGCCTTCTTCAACCCGTCCATCCAGGGCCCCGTCAACGCCGTGTCCCCGAACGCGGTGCGACAGGGGGAGCTGGCGAAGGTGCTCGGCAAGGTGCTCCACCGTCCCTCCGTGTTCCCGCTGCCCGCCGCCGTGGTGAAGACCGTGTTCGGCCAGATGGGCGAGGAGACCCTGCTGTCCAGCACGCACGCCCTGCCTGGCGTGGCCCAGGCCCATGGCTTCCCCTTCCTCCTGCCCGACCTGGAGGCCGCGCTGCGCTTCACGCTGGGCCGGACCACCGACGGCGCGGAATACCGCCACGGGTGAGCCCGTTGGGGCGGCGCCTGTCGTCCATTGCGGCGCGCCCGGTGCTTGACACTCCTCGGGAGGGGCGACAGAAGTGCGCCGCTTCCCCCTCGCGTCGAGGAGTCCTGATGATCCAGGTCGAAGGGCTGACGAAGTTCTACGGCGAGCACGCGGCCATCCGGGACCTGGCCTTCACCATCGGCCAGGGTGAGGTCATCGGCTTCCTGGGCCTCAATGGCGCCGGCAAGTCGACGACGCTCAAGATTCTCGGGTGCGTGCTGCTGCCCACCTCAGGCCGCGTCGTCATCGACGGGCACGACGTGGTGAGCCAGTCCCATGAGGTGCGCCAGCGCATCGGCTACCTGCCGGACGTGCCCCCCGTCTACGAGGAGATGACGGTGGGCGAGTACCTGGCCTACGTCGCCCGGCTGCGCGACGTGCCCGCCAAGGCCACCGCGTCCCATGTCGGAGAGGCCGAGGAGAAGACCGGCCTGCGCGACGTGCACGGCGAGGTCATCTCCACGCTGAGCCATGGCTACCGCCAACGCGTGGGACTGGCGCAGGCCCTGGTGCACAAGCCCGCGCTGCTCATCCTCGACGAGCCGACCAGCGGCCTGGATCCGCTCCAGATTGTCGAGATGCGCGACGTCATCCGAGGCCTCAAGGGCGCGCACACGGTGCTCGTGTCCAGCCACATCCTCCCGGAGATCTCGCAGACGTGTGACCGGCTGCTCATCATCCACAAGGGCACGCTGCTGGCGCAGGGCAGTGAAGAGGAGCTGTCGCGAAGCCTGGGCGGCCCGTCCATCGTGCTGGAGGTGCGGGGCGACAAAGCCCGGGCACTCGAAGCGTTGCAGGGCTTCGGCGCGGTGGAGGTACGGGAAGGAGCGGGTGGGGTGCTGGGCATGAAGGTCGCGGCGGCGCCGGACCTGCGGCCCCAGGTGGCGCGGGCGGTGGTGGGCGCGGGCCTGGAGCTCCTGAGACTGGACGCGAACGAGGGGCAACTGGAAGCGCTGTTCCTGCGCCTGACGCACGGGCAGGAGGTGCGGGCGTGAAGGCGCTCTTGATTGCGCGCCGCGAGCTGGCCGGCTACCTGCGCACGCTCAGCGGCTACGTCATCCTGACCATCCTCCTCGCGGTGAACGGACTGTTCTTCAACGCGTACGCCCTGGGCGGCGCGAGCAAGCGCTCCGCGGAGGTGCTGTCCGGCTTCTTCTACTACTCCAGCGGCTTCACCATCGTGGCGGCCATCCTCGTGTCCATGCGGCTGCTCGCGGAGGAGCGCCAGACGGGCACGCTGCCACTGTTGTACGCGTCGCCTGTGCGGGACCGGGACATCGTGCTGGGCAAGTTCCTGGCGGGGCTCGCGTTCCTGGCGCTGTACCTGCTGCTCACGCTCTACATGCCGCTCTTGGTGCTGGTGAACGGCAAGGTGTCCTTCGGGCACGTGGCGGCGGGCTACCTGGGGTTGCTCTTGCTGGGCAGCGCGTCGCTGGCGGTGGGCACGTTCGGTTCGTCGCTCGCGAAGAACCAGCTGCTCGCGGCCATCTTCTCCGCGGTGATGCTGGTGGCGCTCATCCTGTGCTGGCTCCTGGCGCGCATCACCGAGCAGCCGATGTCGGACGTCTTCAGCGCGATGTCGCTGTGGAACCAGCACTTCCCCCCGTTCCAGGCAGGGCTCATCCACGTGCGGGACGTCGTCTATTACCTGGTCGTCACCTACGTGGCGCTGTTCGCGGCGACACGGGTGCTGGAAGCGCGGAGGTGGCGATGAGCACGCCGGCTTCTTTCGGGACGGGGCTCGCCGCGACGGGGGCGTTCGTCGCGGGGCTCATTTCCGTATTCCTCGCGGAGCGGGTGCTGGGCGTGGGCTCCGGCCGTGTGGCGCTGGCCGCGCTGGGCACTGCTGTCGTGATGGCCGCGACGGCGTGGCGAGCGGTGCGGATGATCGCCGCGCCTCCCGAGCGGCGCGCGCTGGAGCGGTGGGTGCTCACGCTGTACGTCGTGGGACTGGCCGCGCTGGTGCTCTACTTCGTGAAGGGGGACGTGGGGACGGCGCTCTTCGGTGAGCCGCTGTCGCGTTCTGCGCCCCGGGTGTCGGGAGTGTTGGCGGTGCTGTTCCCGGCGCTGCTCCTGTGCTCGCTCGTGCCGCTGGCGATGGTGGAGGCCGCGCTCATGGCGATGGCGCGAGCGCCGGTGCCGGAGACGGGCCGGGTGCGAAGCGCGCTGTTCTCCGGTCTTGGCGTGGCGTTCGTCGTCGTGTTCGCGTTCGCGTCGACGTACGTGGCCACGCAGGCGGATGCAACCTGGGACCTGTCGTACTTCCGGACCGCGAAGGCGGGCGATGCGACGCGCAAGCTGGTGCGGGGCCTCAACGAGCCCCTCCAGGTGACGCTCTTCTTCCCGCCCGCGAACGAGGTGGGTGAAGCGGTGCGGCAGTACTTCCGCGACCTGGAACCGGAGAGTCCGCAGCTGGGCGTGGAGTCGTTGGATCAGGCAGTGGAGCCCGCGCGCGGCAAAGCGCTGGGCGTCAGCAACAACGGCTCGGTGGTGCTGTCGCGAGGGGACCGCAAGGAGATCCTCACGCTGGGCCTGGATCCGGAGCGTGCGCGCGGTCAGCTCCAGCGGCTGGACGCGGAGGTGCAGCGGCGCTTGCTGGCGGTGGCGAAGCCCCGTCGCATCGTCTACCTCACGGGAGGTCATGGTGAGCGCGCCGATACGCGGCCCGTTCCAGGAGAAGCGGCCCGGCCGTCGGTGGCGCAGTTCAAGGAGCTGCTGCGCTCTCAGAACGTGGACGTGCGCACGCTCACGGTGGCGGAGGGACTGGGCTCGGCGGTGCCGGGCGACGCGGCGATGGTGGCGGTGTTGGGGCCCACGCGTGAGCTGTTGCCGGAGGAGGCCACCGCGCTGCGCGAGTACTGGGAGCGGGGCGGACGGCTGTGGATCGCATTGGAGCCGGATGGCGCGGCGCTGGAGCCGCTGCTCCAGCCCATGGGGTTGAAATCGCTGCGCGTGCCGCTGGCGAACGACCGCGTGTTCTTCCGCACCACGCGTCAGCAGAGCGACCGGGGCAACCTGGGCACGGCGAGCTTCTCCTCGCACCCGTCGGTGACGTCGCTGTCCGCGCTGGGCTCGCAGGGCGCGGTGGCGTTCGTGGGCGCGGTGGCGCTGGAGCCGGTGACGCCGCCCGTGCCCGGCGTGTTGCTGGACACGAGCGTGCGCGCGCACGGAGAGACGTTCGCGGACCGCAACGGTGACTTCGAGCCGGAGCCGGGTGAGGCGAAGAAGGCGTGGCCGCTGGTGGTGGCGGTGGAGCGGCCGGCGGGGGAGGGGAAGCCCGCGCCGCGCGCGGTGGTGATGGCGGACGCGGATGCGCTGGGTGACGGCATCCTGGGCAACGTGGGCAATGCGTATCTCGCGGTGGACACGCTGCGCTGGCTCTCCGGCGAGGAGGCGCTCTCCGGCGTGACGACGAGCGAGGAGGACGTGCCGTTGCAGCACACGCGCTCTCAGGACGTCGTGTGGTTCTACGCGACGGTCTTCGGGATGCCGGTGGTGGTGCTGGCGGTGGGCTTCTTCGTGACGCGGCGGCGCGGACGGCGTGCGCCCCGGAGCACCGCGGTGGCGGGAGGTGCGCGATGAAGGCGCGCGACGTGGCGGTGCAGGGAGTGCTGGCGGGCGTGGCCCTCGTGGCCGCGTTCCTCGTGTGGCAGCGCGAGCCTTCGCGTGCGCCGGGGGAGGTGACGGTGGAGGACGCGCAGGCGAGCGCGCTCGACCGCATCCGCTACGACGAGGAGGCGCGCTTCGTGGAGTTGTTCCGCGACCCCCAGGACCGCGACACCGTCTGGGTCCGCCTGGGCAGCAAGCCCGCGAAGCCGGAGGTCGGACCTGGAACGACGGATGGGGGTGTGGCGCGGCCCGGTCCGGGAGATGCCGGGATGGATGCGGGCGCTCTCGCCACCGTGGACACGGACGCGGGGACACCCGCGAGCCCTGCTCCCGTGCCTCCGCCTCGCGAGCTGCGTGGCAATGACGTGGCGCAGAAGCTGTTTGCCCGCTTCGCTCCGCTGCGCGCGCAGCGGGACCTGGGCGTGCTGGACGACACGAAGCTCAACGAAATCGGCCTCGCGAAGACGGAGCGCGGCCTGACGCTCACGTTCGATGGAACACCCAGGACGTTCCGCCTCGCCGCGCCCGCGTCTGGCTGGGGCGCGCCCTATCTCCAACGCACGTCCGACGGGCACGTCTTCCTCCTCGGCCCCGCGCAGCTCACGGACCTGGAGGCCGCCGCCAGCCGGCTCGTGGACCGGCGCCTTCACACCTTCGACGTGGACGGCTTCGACCGCGTCGTCATCACCACCGGCACCACGTCCCGCGCCTTCGTCGCCAGCGGCAAACCCCCAGGCGCCGTGCAGCTGTCGCCCGTGGACGCCCCGGCCACTCCGGATGACTTCGCCCGCAACTGGCACGACCGGTTGTGGCGCCTCACCCCCGTGGACTTCCTGGGCCGGGGCGAAGCCCCTCCGGGCCTTGCCCCCACGCCCGCCTTCCGCGTGGAGTACCAGCGCGGCGGCAAGACCGTGGGCGAGCTCTCCATGGCGAAGGCGTCCGACAACTCGTGGTACGCGCGCACGGAGTTCACCCCCGGATGGGCGCGCATGGGCGGCGGGCTGGAGCTCCTCGCCGAGGACGCCGTGAAGCTCACCGCGCCGCGCTGAGGCTCACGGCGTGGCGGAGTCCGCCGCTTCCACGTCCAGCCGCACGTCCACGAAGCTGTATGCCGGCCACGGCCCCGTGAACCGGAACGTGTACGCGTCCAGCCGCGCCACCAGGGACGTCACCCGCGCCTCGAACGCGGCCACCCGCGTGCGGTCCACCAGCCAGGCCGTGTTGAGCATCATCCGCTCACCCAGCGGCGGCGCCTCATGCGTGGCCTCCGCCAGTGGGCGCAAGCCCGCCTTCAAGCCGTCCAGGTCCTTCAGGGTGCAGTCGCGCAGCGCCGCTTCCAACCGCGCCTCGTGGTCCTCCTCGGGCTCGGAAGCGCCGCGCGCCAGTCCGGGCTGCTGCTGCTCCAACTGGCGCGTCAGCGCGTCGCCGTTGCAGTACACCTTCAGCCCCAGCTCCACCCGGCCCTCCAGCTCCGACAGCGCGCGGGTCAAAGGCGCGCGCGCCACGCGCAAGAGCTCCCGCACGCGCTCCTCCGACGGCAGCACCGTCCCGAAGGCCACCGGCACCAGCGTGTGCTCGCGCACCACGGCCTCCGTGACGCGCTGGTGCATCAAGAGGTGCGTCCGCGTGGGCACCACTCGCGGGCCCGCCACGTCGGACACCAGCGCCGTGAGGCCTCCCTCCCGCACCATGCGCACCGGGGCGTCACCCAGCCCCGCCAGTTCCGGCGTCCATCCGCCGTCCTCGCGCACGACACCGTAGAGGTAGTGCGACCGTCCCTCCCGCGAGGACTCCGCCTGGGTCTTCGCCGTCATGACGGGCCCACCTCCATGCAGAAACGGCTTTCAGCGCGCGGATGCCGCCTCGCGCCGGGCAATCATCTTCTTCACCTGGTCCACCAGCGCGTCCGGCAGGCACGGCTTGGTGACGTACGCATCACACCCGGCCTCGTTCGCGTCTTCCGAATGGCCCTTCAGTGCATGCCCCGTGAGCGCCACCACCGGGATGCCCTTCGTGCGCGAGTCGCCCTTCAGCCGGCGCGTCGCCTCCCAGCCATCCATCACCGGCAGCGACAGGTCCATCAGGATGACGTCCGGCACCAGCTCGAAGGCCTTGTCCAACGCCTCCTGGCCGTTCTTCGCCTCCGCCACGCGGAAGCCGGAGAACTCCAGGTACTCCGCGTACATCTCCCGGGCATCCTGGTAGTCGTCCACCACCAGCACGAGCGGCTTTGGTTTTTCCGGGGTGTTCGTCATGTCCGTCTCGCGCGTCTTGGAAAGTGCAGGGTGAAGGTCGAACCCTGGCCCGGGGCGCTCAGCAGGGAGACGCGTCCCCCCAACATCGCGGCCAGGCGGCGGCAGATGGACAGGCCCAGGCCCGTGCCCCCATAGGCCCGCGTCGGCGAGCTGTCCACCTGCTGAAAGTCCTCGAAGATCTTCTCCTGGTTCGACACGTCGATTCCGATGCCGGTGTCCTTCACCGAGATGGCCACGGTGCCGGTGGCGTTTTGATACTCCACCGCCACGTGCACGCCGCCCTCGTGCGTGAACTTCAGCGCGTTGGACAACAGGTTGAGGACGATCTGCTTCACCTTCTGTCGGTCGCTCCACACGCCCGGCAGCCCTTCATCCAACTGCGTCTCCACCGTCAGCTTGCTGCGCGCGATGATGGGGTCCATCTCCGCCATCACCTCCTGGAGCAGCTCCGGGATGCCGAAGTCCGACAGGTGCAGCGGCATCCGCCCCGCCTCGATGCGGGTGATGTCCAGGATCTCGTTGATGACCTCCAGCAGGTGCCGCCCGTTGGAGTCGATGCGCGTGAGGTTGCGGCGCTGCGGCGGCGTCATCTCTCCGGACACGCCCTGGAGCAGCATGTTCGTGTAGCCGAGGATGGCGTTGAGTGGCGTGCGGAACTCATGCGACATGTTGGCCAGGAACTGCGACTTGGCCGCGCTCGCCTGCTCCAGCTGGATGGCCTGCCGGCGCAGCAGCTCGTTCTGCTCCGCCAGCTCCGCGGTGGCGGACTGCACGCGCGCCTCCAGCTCGCTGGAGACCTCCTTCACGCGCTCCAAGAGCCGCGCCCGCTCCAGCACCTCCGTGCGGTCGTGGAAGACGGTGACGATGCCCGTCAGCTCGCCCCCGTCGCCCAGCACCTTGTTGGCCATGGCCTCCATGGGCACGGGCGCGCCGGTGGACGGGTCATCCAGCGTCAGCTGGCTCTTCCAGCGCGACACGCCCGCGTTCACCGGCCCCAGCAGGTTGGCGAGGAAGGACGCGAAGAGGGCGTCGTTGGCGCGCACCCGGCGCAGGTGGGCCTCGCCACTGGGACCCTCTTCACGGGGCAGCGCGAAGAGGCGCTCGGCCGGGTCGTTCATCATCACCATGCCGCCCGTGGGGTCGGTCAGGATGATGGGGTCCGCCACCGAGTCCAGCACCCGGTCCAGGCGGTGGCGCTCGCTCCGGGCCTCGCGCTCCGTGGCGCGCAGCTGCCGGTAGCTCTCTCCCAGGGCCTGCGTGGCGCGGCCCAGGTCCGTCAGGTTGCGCAGCACGCTCACCACCACGGACGGCCCGTCCGGCGCCAGCACCGGCGTGGTGACCAGCTCGAAGAGCAGGTCCATGCCCTCCAGCGGATCCACCAGCGGCACCTCGCGCCGGTGCACCGCGGTGCCGCCCTGCGCGAGCGTCTCGCGGAACAGGCGCTGGTTGAGCTCCACCGCGCGCATGCGGCCGGGGCTCGCGTCCGGGCCCGCCACCAGCAGCCCTTCCGCGCGGCCGTTGGCGAAGAGCAGCGTGCCCTCCGTGTCCGTGAGCAGCACCGGATCCGACACCGCGTTGATGACCCGGCGGAGCAGCCGGTCCGGCTCCGGCCGGCGCGGCCCCCGCGCATCCGAGGCCAGCTGCCGGGCCAGGAGCGGCCCCGCCGACGACGCCACCCACGCCACGTCCTCCGGCACGGTGGGGCCGGGCAGCCCCACCACCAGCAGCGCGGCCGCGGGCGCTCCGGACCGGCCCAGCGGCACCGCGAAGAACCCGCCCGGCATCACCGCGCCCTCCAGCGCGTCCGCCGCCAGCCCGCGCGCTCCAGGGCGGGTGCGGAAGGCGGCGAGCGGCGAGCCGGGCGCATCCCACGCCCGGGTCAGCGAGGCCTGCTGCGCGACCGTCAGCCCTTCGCTGGCCAGGCACACGGACGCGGCAGCGCCATCCCCCGGGCCCAGACAGGCGGCCGGCGCGCCATGCCTGCGCGCGAGCCACTCCACGACTGCTCGTGCGCAGGCGACGGCGGACTCGCAGGCGAGCAGGTGCTCGGCGAGCACGAGGCGCGCCCCGGGATCGGCTTCGGCGGGGGGCAGCGGGGCTGGAGACGCCACGACCTTACGCTCCGGGTGAAGGGGGACGCGGGGGACGGCCGCGTTCCGGCGAGTCTGCGGTGCGGACCTCCGAAAATGCCACCACGATGCGCGTCTCGCCCTCCAAAGGAGTGGCGCGGCCCAGGGCCTCCAGGGCCAGCGTGTCGAAGCGCAAGCCCCTGTCCAGCAGGCGGTCCAGCACGTCCACCAGGCTGGCCCCACCAGCCACGCGTTCCACGGGCATTCGGCGCATGCTCCTTGGGTCCGCCCGGCGCGAACCTTCGGGTCCAGGGCGGGTTCTAACGCGCTGGCGTCCCCGGACCCCAGTCCCGTCCACGCCCGCCCCCTGACTGACCAACACCCGGGGCGGGGCTCTGTTGGATCGCATACACCCGGCGCTGGGCAGCCAACCGGGCAGGGCTCGGCAGGCGTGGCTTATGCCCGGGGGAGCGGATTCCTAGCCTTTCTTCATGAACGACGAGCGGCAGCACAAATCCCTCTGGACGGTGACCACGCCTCCCCGGGACTTCCCCTCCCTCCCTGGGGACCTGGACGTGGATGTGGCCATCATCGGGGGAGGCATCGCGGGCCTGACGACGGCCTGGCTGCTCAAGCGCGCCGGCAAGAAGGTCGCCGTGCTGGAGATGCACCGCGTCCTCTCCGGGCAGACGGGACAGACGACCGCGCACCTCACGGAACTGCTGGACACGCCGTACACCACGCTCTTGAAGGACTTCGGTGAGAAGGGCGCCCACCTGGCCGCGTCCTCCAGCCGGGCCGCCATCGAACAGATTGCCTCGTTGGTGGAGACGCTCGCCATCGACTGCGGCTTCACCCGCGTGCCGGGCTTCCGCTACGCGGAGACGGAAGCCGAGCTGCGCGAGCTGCTCCATGAGGTCTCCGCCGCGCGACAGGCGGGGCTCTTGGCGTCCTTCACCAAGGAGGTGCCGCTGCCCTTTCTCGTGAAGGGCGCGCTGCGCGTGGAGGATCAGGCGGTGTTCCACCCGCGCCAGTACCTGCTCGCGCTCGCGGACCGCATCCCGGGCGACGGCTGCCACCTCTTCGAGAACACCCAGGTCGTGGACCTCCACGACGGCACGCCCTGCCGCGTCGTCACGGAGAAGGGCACCGTGACGGCGAAGGCCGTGGTGGAGGCCACCACCACGCCGCTCAACCGCGTGGCCATGCACACCAAGCTCTCCGCCTACCGCACCTACGCGGTGGCGGCCCCGCTGGAAGGCTCGCTGGAGCCGGGCCAGTACTACGACAGCCGCGACCCGTATCACTACATCCGCACGCAGCGGGTGGACGGCGTGCCCCACGTCATCGTGGGCGGTGAGGATCACAAGGTCGGAAGCGAGGACGACACCACCTCCCGCTTCGCCGCGCTGGAGGAGTACGCACGCGAGCACCTCCCCGTGAAGCGCATCACCCACCGCTGGTCCGGCCAGGTCATCGAGCCCGTGGACGGGCTGCCCTTCATCGGCCGCAACGTGGGCAGCCGCCACGTGTACGTGGCCACGGGCTTCTCCGGCACGGGCATGACGTTCGGCACGCTCGCGGGCATGGTGCTGTCGGACCGCATCCTCGGCAACGAGAACCCCTATGCCGCGCTGTACGACGCCGGCCGCGTGAAGCCCAAGGCGGGCGCCAAGGACTTCATCCAGGAGAACGCGGAGGTGGCCTTCCGCTTCGTCGCGGACCGGCTGGCGAAGCCCGATGGGCACCACCTGGCGGACGTCGCGCCGGGCGAGGGGAAGATCCTGGAGGTGGAGGGCCGCAAGGTGGCCGTGTACCGCGAGGACGACGGCACGCCGCACGCCGTGTCTCCGGTGTGCACGCACCTGGGCTGCCACGTGCACTGGAACAACGCGGAGCGCTCCTGGGATTGCCCGTGTCACGGCGGCCGCTTCAGCCCCACGGGCCGTGTGCTCAACGGCCCCGCCATGAAGGACCTGCCGTCGCGGAAGCTTCCGGTGAAGTGAGAAGTGTGTGTGGGTGGGCTTCCCTTCGAGCGAGCCCGCCCCCATCTATCAGCACGTCCATTTCATTCATTGGGGGCAAGAATGAACGCGCTGGAGCTGATCAAGCAGCAGCATGAAGAGGTGTCCAAGCTCTTCAAGAAGTACGAAAAGCTGAAGGATCACGACGACGAGCAGCGCCAGGAGCTCTTCGAGCAGATCGCCGACCGGCTGGGCGCGCACGCGAAGATTGAAGAGCTGTACCTCTATCCCGCGATCAAGAAGGACGACACGGAGGACGAGCTGCGCGAGGCCGTCGAAGAGCACCTCGCCGTCAAGCGCCTCATCGCGGACCTGCTGGACATGGAGCCGTCGGACGAGGAGTTCGACGCGAAGATGAAGGTCCTCCAGGAGCAGGTGGAGCACCACGTCGAGGAGGAGGAGAAGGACCTCTTCAAGGCCGCGCGGAAGATCCTCACCAAGGATCAGCTGGACGACCTGGGCATCCAACTGGAGGAGGAATACGACGTCCTGATGGAGGGCGAGCCCCGCAACGACGTGCCGGAGGAGACGGAGCACGCCGCGCCCATCTAGCGCGCCGCGTCCGAAGCAAGACAGGGGTTGCGCGTGGCGTGGGGCCGGGCAGCATGCGGTCCATGCCGCGCGCTCCTGTTTCCACCCCTGTGATGCTTCCGGATGCGTATACGCCCGCCGTGCGCCGCGCCCTCGTGCGCGCGGACCCCACGCTGGGCAAGCTGTTCAAGACGGTGGGCCCGTTCCGCCTGGAGCTGAGCCCGCTGCACAGCCCCTTCGAGGCGCTGGCGCACTCCATCGTCTACCAGCAGCTCCACGGCCGCGCGGCGGCGACCATCTTCGGGCGCGTCTGCGAGCGCGTGGGGAAGGGCAAGGGCTTCACCCCGGAGAAGCTGCTCGCGCTCCCGGACGCCACGCTGCGCGAGGCCGGGCTGTCCGCGAACAAGCTGCTGGCCATCCAGGACCTGGCGCGCAAGACGGTGGACGGCACGGTGCCGACGCTCGCGCGCGTGCGCCGCATGTCCGACGCGGACCTCATCGAGCACCTCACGCAGGTGCGCGGCATTGGCCAGTGGACCGTGGAGATGCTGCTCATCTTCCGCCTGGGCCGTCCGGACATCCTCCCCGTGGACGACTTCGGCGTGCGCAAGGGCTTCATGGTGCTCAACGGCCTGAAGGAACAGCCCAAGCCCAAGGCGCTGCTGGCCTACGGCGAGCGCTGGCGTCCCTTCCGCAGCGTGGTGAGCTGGTACCTGTGGCGGGCGGCGGAATCTGCCCGTAGGCACCTTCGCACCGCCGGAGGCCAGCTAGCCGAGCGAGGGCCGGGCGCGCACCGTCCCTTGTCTTACCGCGCGGGCGTCCCCACCCGTTAGGGACGGAGGAATTCCCGCGCATGCGTGCACTCACGTACCAGGGCCCGGACGTCTGCATCACCCACCGCTTCCCGCTGGAGCAGGCGCCGGACGCCTACCGCCTGTTCGCGCAGAAGCGCGACGGCTGCGTGAAGTGCGTCCTCATGCCGCACGGCCACGCGTGAACGGCTGACTTCATCCGCTCGCAACAGGAGGCACGTCATGCCCCAGAAGACGCCGCAGAGACCGCGCCGCGCGAAGAACGGCACCCCGAAGTCACGGGCGAAGGCAAAGCCGCCGCAGGCCGTGGATCAGGACCCCGCCAACCGCCCGGGCGTCCCCATGGAGACGGCGCCCAAACCGCTGGCGGGTGCGCGCGTGCCCATCGCGCTCCAGCACGCGGACGTGCCGGTGTTCAAGCACGCGGGCCGCAAGCAGATGCCGCCCGTGTTCGGCACCGCCCAGCCTCCGAAGGGGCTGAGCGGCTGGATTCGAAAGGCGGCCTACGCGAAGCCGGACCACAAGCCCGGCCACTGGATGCTGCTGCTCCTGGCGGACCGCGTGGACGTCTGGGAGCACCGGCTGCGGAGGTCCCTTCCGTGGGCCGCTCCTTCCGCGGCGGTCCTCGTCGCCGGCCTGATGTGGCGCGCGCGCAGGGCGTAGGCGCGGCTCAGGCGTCCCGGCCGTTGTAGGGGAAGGGCTTGAGGGTGGACAGGTCCACGCCGTCCACGCAGCGCAGGTTGACGGCGAACATGTCCTTGCCGTCCGGGCCCTTGCCGGTGGCGTAGGACTCCACGCCGCAGGTGGGGCAGTGCAGATGGTTGATGACCTTCTTGTTGAACTGGTAGGACTTCACGTGGTCCGCGCCGGAGAGGGACTTGAACTGCTCCGGCGGGACGAACGTCAGCACCGCGCCCAGCTTGTGGCAGATGGAACAGTTGCAGCTCACCACCTGCGCCAGGTCCGTGGTCGCCTCGTAGCGGACCTGTCCACAGTGGCAGCCACCCGTATACGTCTTCATCTCCGCCATGGTGCTCTCTCCGATGCTGCGTGAAGCCCGGGCCGGAGCATGCGCTCCGCCCACCCGGTGCGTGTGACGCGCATCAATGAACGGAGGCGGTGGGGACCGCAAGCGCGCAGGTTCCTCCCGGCGCGCTTGCGGCGGTGCGTCACGTCAGTCCGCGTACGTCGTCACGGAGACCATCCGGACGAAGCGGCGGTCGGTGCTCACCGCGGCGATGGCGAAGCCCTGCGTGTAGCCCGGGGCGCCGCACCCGCGGCAGCTCCAGCCTGTCCTGTAGAGCCGGTTGCTGTTGCGCGAGATCTCCGTGATGTAGGCCACGGCGCCCTCCACCTCGTCCACGTTGTAGCTGTACGCGCTGAGCTGCCCGATGAGCTCCCGCACGGTGATGGGCTCGAAGATGCTGGCCTGCGGACCGAAGGCCATGCTGAAGGCCTCGCCCAACGTTTGCTGGTTGGCGACGCCCTGGCCGTTGGGGATGTAGCCCTCCTGGATGCGCGCGCCAGAGAACGAGCCGGTAGCGCCGAACAGCACCGCGGGAGTCTGGGCGACGGGGCTCAGGTACAGCGGGTAGCCCGTGAAGATGGCGTCGTTCACCTCGTAGAAGTCCGCGAAGTACTTCGCCGCGGTGCCCGTCAGCGACTGCTGGAACGGCGTGTCGTTGCGGCGGGTGGTGAGGTAGGCGCGCTCGGCGCTGTCCACGCCATAGACGCCGCCGGTGTCGTTGAGGAACGCGTCCAGCGCGGTCCGGATCTCCGAGCGCAGGATGGTCGTGCCGCCGGGGCTGCTGGGGCTCTTCGCGGCGGTGATGCTCGCCTCGAAGGCGGGGATGCTGGTGGTGGACGTGGCGAACGCGGCCGGAGCGGTGAGCAGGGCCAGCGCGCCCACGAGCGACGTCATCGACAGGGTCTTCATGGGAACCTCTTCATTCGCGGCCCGTCACGGGCGCGCGTTCAGGGGGGAACCTCGAACGACGCGGTGGCGAGTACCACGCGGCCCTGACACGGCCCGCGTGAGGTTCCGGTGACGCGCGCGCCCGTGACACCCCCGTGATGGAGCGTGTCGCGAGGCTGGAAACTTTCACGGTGCGGGCCGCGCGGCGGTGCGGCGCCTCAGTCGTTCCCGTAGTCCGCCGTCCACACGGAGACCATGCGCACGAAGCGGCGGTCCGTGCTCACCGCGGCGATGACGTAGCCCCGCGTGTTCCACGGCGAAAAGCCGCACCGGCGGCAGGTCCAGTCCGCGACGTAGAGCCGGTTGCTGTTGCGCGAGATCTGGGTGATGTACGCCACGGCGCCCTCCACCTCGTCCACGGTGGGGGTGCTGCCCTTGATGGGGGTACCGAGCCTCTCGATGAGCTCCTTCACGGTGATGGCCTGGAAGGCGCCGACGGGCGGCTCGAAGTAGGTGGTGAACGCGGTGGCCAGCG
Source organism: Corallococcus carmarthensis (assembly GCF_003611695.1). GTDB lineage: Bacteria > Myxococcota > Myxococcia > Myxococcales > Myxococcaceae > Corallococcus > Corallococcus carmarthensis. The sequence goes on from NZ_RAWE01000138.1 coordinate 16,555, forward strand.
TGGACTGGTTGGCGATGCCCTGGCCGTTGGGGATGTAGCCCTCCCGGATGTCCGCGTTGGACGCCAGCGGGCCGGTGGCGCCAAACAGCGACGCGGCGGTGCCGGCGACGGAGCCCTGGTACAGCGGGTAGCTCGTGAAGGTGGCGTCGTTCAGCTCGTGGAAGTCCGCGTAGTACTTCGCCGCGGTGCCCGTCAGTGACTGCTGGAAGGGCGTGTCGTTGAGGCGGGTGGTGAGGTAGGCGCGCTCGGCGGTGTCCACGCCCGTGGCGCCGCCGGTGTCGTAGATGAACGCCTCCAGTGCGGGCTTGAGCTCCGAGCGCAGGATGCGCGTGCCGCCGGGGCTGTTGGGTCCTTGCGCCGTGGAGATGCTCGCCTCGAAGGCGGGGATGCTGGTGGTGGACGAGGCGAACGCCGCCGGAGCGGCGAACAGGGCCAGACCGCTCAGCAGCGACGTCATCGGCAGGGTCTTCATGGGGACCTCTTCATTCGCGGCCCGTGTCACGGGCGCGCGTTCAAGGGGGAGCACCGCGAACGACGCGGTGTCCAGTACCACGCTCCCCTGACGCCACTCACGCCGGTGACACGCCCGTGAATCAGCGTGTCGCGAGCCTGGAAAGTTCTTACGGGACGGGCTGCGCGACCGTGGGGGCGGGCGCGTGACGGCGCAGGGGCGCGAGCAGCGCGAGGAACGCGGCGGACAGCGCGACGCCCAGCAGGAACACGTTCGCGTAGCCCAGGTTGCCGTACTTCGGATCCGCGAGCACTCCCGCCAGTGGCCCCGCGGGGGCCTTGCCCGCGACCTCCACGCTGGCCAGCAGCGTGTAGTGCGTGGCGCCAATGCGCCGGTCCGTGCGCGACATCATGAACGCGAACATCACCGTGGTGAGCGCGCCGCCGAAGAACTCCTCGGTGAGGGTGACGCCCAGCACGCCCGCGTCGCTGACGCCCGCCCGCGTGAGCAGCCACCGCCCCGCGAGCGGCAGCAGGCGCAGCGCGCCGGTGAGGGCCACCGCCCGGAGCAGCGGCAGCCGCGCGGCGAGCAGCCCCCCGCACGTGGACCCCAGCAGTGACGCGGCGGTGCCCCACGTGCCCACCCACAGGCCAATCTGGCCGGGGGTGTAGCCCATGTCCACGAGGAAGGGCTTGTAGAGGACGTCGGACATCGTCTCGCCCAGCTTGTACGTGCCGATGAAGAGCAGCAGCCACCCGGTGCCCGGCACGGTGAGCGCGGTCTTGATGCGGGCCCAGAGCGCGGGCCAGTCCAGCTTCGGTGACTCCGGGCCTTCGGCCTCGCGCGGGGGCGGCTCGCGCACGAAGAGGACGATGGTGAAGACGGCCATACACAGCGCGGCCATGGCGAGGAACAGCCCGGACCAGCCGATGCGCGAGCTGGCCCACACCAGCAGCCCGCCGCCGGTGAGCATGCCCAGCTTGTAGCCCACCACCTGCGCGGTGTTGCCCGGGCCCAGCTCCTCCGGACGCAGCAGGTCCACCGCGAAGCCGTCCACCGCGATGTCCTGCGTCGCGGCGAAGAGGTTCATCACGAAGATGAGGCCCAGCAGCAACGGCATCGAGTCCCGGCCCGCCGCGAACGAGGCCCCGACGCACGCGAGCGCCAGGCCCGCCTGCATGGGCAATATCCACGACCGCCTGCGCCCGATGCGCGCGGAGCCGTAGCGGTCCACCAGCGGCGCCCACAGGGCCTTGAGCATCCACGGCAGGGACAGCGCGCCCGCGAACCCCAGCGCGGCCAGCGACACGCCGCGCGAGCGCAGGTAGACGGGCAGCGCCGTCACCTGGAAGCCGAAGGGCAGCCCCTGCACGAAGTACAGCGCGCACAACAGCCACAGCCGGGACGGGATGCGTCGCATGGTCGTTGCGCGAGCATAGGCACGCCCTCCGGTGTCCGTCGCGGGCCTATACTCGCCGTTCCAGTCACCACCCCCAGGGAGACGCATGCAGGAGCGAGCCGCAACCGAGTCGGGACTCATCGTCGTGGAGCTGTCCGCCGAGCACGAGCTGGAGGCGGACCACGTGGACGCGGTGGTGGACGTGAAGGCCTCCTCGTTCTTCACCGGCAACGCGGCCTTCACCAACGCGCGGGAGGTGGCCTCGCTGGTGAGCCGCATGGGAGAGCTGGGCGTGCAGGACTCCGCCTTCACCCTCCAGTCGGTGCAGGCGGAGACGACGGAGGGACTGCTCACGCGCTCCTCGTCCGCCCTCTATACGGTGCGCATCCGCCTGGTGGACATGGGGAGGGTGGGGGATGTGCTCGCCGCGCTGTCCGGCCTGAAGCAGGCGACGCTGCGCGAGATGCGCTGGGGCTACACGCACGAGCCGGAGGCCCGGCAGGACTGGCTGGAGGCGCTGGCCCGCGAGTCGGTGAAGAAGGCGCGCCGCGTGGCGGCCGGGCTGGGCGTGACGCTGGCCGGGCTGCACCGCTTCTCCGAGCGCACCTGGGAGTCGCGGGCCTTCGGAGCCAGGCACGGCGGCTATGGCGGCGGCGGGGATGAGGACGTGATGCCCATGGCCCCGTCGGGCAGCTACAGCGTGAAGCGGACGGCCGCGCTGGGCTTCCCCGTGTCCCACCGCAAGAAGGTGCTCGTGATGGCCACCGCGGAGTTCCAGTCGCACCCGGCCCCCGAGTCCTGAAGCGCTCGGGGCCGGATGGCTCTGCTCACGGCGTGGCGCCGGGCGTGTGCTTGAGCACGAGCGCCTCCAGCCGCTGGAGCGCCTTGTCCAGCGTCTCCCACGACGGGCCGAAGGACAGGCGCACGTAGCTGCGGAAGCGCGAGGCCCGCGCGCGGCGCTTGCCGGGGTTCACGTCGAAGAACTCACCGGGCACGGTGATGACCTTGTGCTCCAGCGCGGCGCGGAAGAAGGCCATGCCGTCGTTGAGCGGCGCGGGCAGCCCGGACAGGTTGCCCCAGACGTAGAACGTCCCGTCCGGCGCCCGGTCCGTGCGGATGCCCAGCCGCTCCAGCCGCGAGTGGAACCGGTCCCGCTTCTCCCGGAACGTGGAGTGGATGGCGCGCGTCTCCGCCACCACCGTGTCCTCCTGGAGCAGGGGAATGGCCGCGCGCTGCAGCGGCCGGCTGCCACCGCCGTCCAGGAAGCTGCCCGCGCTGGAGACCGTGTCGATGACCTGCTTGGGCCCCACGGTCCACGTCATGCGCCAGCCCGGGTAGCGCCAGTTCTTGGTGAGCCCGTCGAAGAGCACCACCGGGTCGCGGTTCACGTCCTCCACGTACCGCGCGGCGCTCTCCACCGGCAGCACGCCCGGGCGGCCCGTCCAGATGTAGTGCGAATAGAACTCGTCGATGAGCAGCGTGCACTCCAGCTCGCGCGCCACGCCCACCCACCGCGCCAGCTCCTCGCCCTGCACCAGCTTGCCGGTGGGGTTGCACGGGTTGGAGAAGAGCAGCGCGGACAGCCCGCGGCCTTGAATCTCCCGGCGCAGGTCGTCGTGCGTGAAGGCGTAGCCGCGCTCGCCCTCCAGCAGGATGGGGATGGCGGTGAACGCCTTGAAGACGTCCAGCAGCTCTTCGTACGCGGTGTAGTCCGGCAGGAAGTGGCCCAGGTTCACCTGGCCCAGGCTGGCCGCGGCGCGGGTGAGGGCCGCGCGGCCGCCGCCGGACAGGCACACGTTCTCCGCGCTGTACTGGCTGGGCAGCCCCTTGCGGTAGAGCCGGTTGTAGAGCCCCGCGATGGCCTCCCGCACCTCCCAGAGGCCCGCGACGGGCGCGTACTCCTGGTCCGCCATGTCCACCGTCACCGCGTTCACGCGCGGCGGGGCACCGGGCAAATCCCCCGTCTCCGGCTGACCCTGGCCCAGGTTGCACCAGTCCGGGTCGCCGGGACGGTAGCCGCGGCGCGTGGCCTCGGCGGTGACGAAGATGACGCCCGTGCGGGGCACGGTGCGAAACGCATGCAGGGGGACGCTGTCGCTCACGGCACGCACGCTAGCGCGCCCCCTGCTTCGGTGCAGCCTTTAGCCTTCCAGTGAGGCCCGCAGGAACCAGGCGTGCTTCTCGAACTCGGTGATGATGCCCGTGAAGAGGTCCACCGTGTCCGTGTCCTTGAGGCCTTCGGCCGCCGAGCGGCTCTCGCGCAGGCCGGCGAGGTACACCTCGATGCGCTCGGCCAGGAGCTTCACGTGCTCCAGGTCGCGCGAGGTCTCCTGCGGGTACTCCGGCAGGCGGCTGTGCTTGCCCACGTGGCGGCTGGTGCCGTACGCGCGCCCGCCCAGCGTCACCGCGCGCTCCGCGATGGAGTCGTTGTGGTTCGCCAGGCTCACCGCGAACGTTTCGAACAGCGGGTGCAGCGCGGCGAACTGCGGGCCCTTGATGTTCCAGTGGGCGACCTTGATCTGCGAGTGCAGGTCCAATCCGTCCGACAGCCGCTCGTTGAGGGTGGCGGAGATGGCGGTGCGGGCCTGTTCGGAGAGGGGACTCGGGCTCTTGTAGAGGGCCATGACGAACACGTTCCTTTCGGGTGGAGGGTGGGACGCCGGAAGCGAAAAGACAGCGCCCCCCGGTGTCTTCCACCGGAGGGCGCCAGTCACTTCCAAGAGATAACGGCGAGGGGACTAGGACTCCAGTCCAACCGCCGCCGCGTGGATGACGCTCGCGATGCGGACCGCATCGTGCACGTGCTCCTCGCTGAGGCCGCCTTCCAGCACGACCTTCTCATGCGACTGGATGCACATCTCGCAGCCGTTGATGGCACTGACCGCGAGGCAGACCAGCTCGAAGTCCACCTTGTTGGTCAGCACCTGGGCCAGCCGGTTCATCCGCAGCCCGGCCCGCTTGGTCGCGTACGACTCCTTCCCGACCATGTGACGGAATCGGTAGAAGACGTTGTTCATCGCCATCAGCGAGGCCGCCGCACGCGCGTCCTCGATGACCGGCGTGGCCTTGTCGCCCAGTGCCTGCTTCGCCTCGTTCAGCATGGCCTCCTTCAGCCGCTCGTTCCGGGCGGCGAAGGCGCATGCCACGGCCGTCCCCCAGCGCTGCTCGGGGGTCAGGCTTCCCCCCTCCAGTACGGCGGAGAGGTTGAGGCGGGTGTCCTTGTGGGCGTCCGCGAGCTCGCTGCGGACGACTTCGAGCGAAGCCATGGTGCCTTACCCCGCCTTCTGCAGCTTCGTGGTGAGCGTCTCCTCACCCTTCTGCCAGTTGCACGGGCACAGCTCGTCGGTCTGGAGCGCGTCCAGCGTGCGGACGGTCTCCTTGACGTTGCGGCCCACGGACAGGTCGTTCACGGACACGTGGCGGATGATGCCCTCGGGGTCCGCGATGAACGTGGCGCGCAGGGCCACGCCCTCTTCCTTGTGCAGGATGCCCAGCGCGCTGGACAGCTCGCGCTTGATGTCCGCCAGCATGGGGAAGGGCAGGTTCTTCAGGTCCGGGTGGTGCGTGCGCCACGCGTGGTGCACGAACTCGCTGTCGGTGGACAGACCCAGCACCTGCGCGTCGCGGTCCTGGAAGTCCTTGTTGTGCTTGCCGAACTCCGCGATCTCCGTCGGGCAGATGAACGTGAAGTCCTTCGGCCACGCGAACAGGACGGTCCACTTGCCCTTGTACGTGTCGTTGGAGATGTCCTGGAACTCCTTGTTCTTCTCCAGGCTCACGGTGCCCTTCAGCTTGAAGTTCGGAAGCTTGTCGCCAACGGTCAGCATGGGATTCGACTCCTTGGGGATGGGGGGCGGGCCACCGTGGTCCACCCCAGAGGTTGTGGTTGCTACGGGATAAAGCAGCCACCGTGCCAGTGACTCAACTGCCGTGATTCCAGGGGTTTATCTCATCCCCTGTCATCTACACCGGCGGGTCGGTGACGCCGGGATGGTGCATAACGAAATCCCGGTGTGTTCTGCCACTGCAATTTCGGTGGGCCGCTATTATCGCTAACACATGCCGGATGAACTGATGGGGCGCCACCCGGAAGTGACGCAGGATGCTCGGGAGCTGGTCGAGCTGGCAACCACCGAAGAGGGGGTGGGAGAGCTGCTCCGTCGGGGATTGGACTGGGTGTCCCGCGTGGTGCCCTTCGACCTGGCCACGCTGTTCCTGCTCAAGGAGGGACGGCTGGAGGCGGTGGCGGCGCGCGGCCCGCTGGCGAACCAGGCGGTGCGCAAGCACTCGCTGCAGCTGGCGGACTTCCCGTCCCTGAAGCATGCGCTGGAGACGCGGCGCGCGCGGGCCTTCACGGAGGAGGACCACTCGCACGGCGACGGCGACCCGTTCGACGGGGTGTTGGACCTGCCCGCGGGGCACGCGTGCATGGTGGTGCCGCTGTGCGCGGGGGAGCGCTGCTACGGCGTGCTGACGTTGGACCGCGCGCAGTGTGAAACGTACGCGCAGCCGGTGGTGGACCTGGTGGAGGTGTACGGGCAGATGCTGGCCACGGCGCTCCAGGGCGCGGAACAGCGCGCGACGGCGGAGCGGCTGCACCGCCAGGACCACGAGCACGCGAAGCTGCTGGAGTCACAGCTGGGCGGGGACTCCGAAGGCATCCTGGAGACGTCGCTCAGCCCGGTGATGCGCGACCTGTCCCTCCGCGCGCGGCAGGTGGCGGAGACGGACACGCCCGTGCTGATCACGGGTGAGACGGGCACCGGCAAGGAGCGGCTGGCGCGGGCCATCCACCGCTGGAGCGCGCGGGCGGATCAGCCCTTCGTGTCGCTCAACTGCGCGGCGATTCCGGCGGGCCTGCTGGAGAGCGAGCTGTTCGGCCACGTGAAGGGGGCCTTCACCGGCGCGAACCGCGACCGGGCGGGCCGCTTCCAGATGGCGCACGGGGGCACGCTGCTGCTGGATGAGATTGGCGAACTGCCGGTGGAGCTGCAGGCGAAGCTGCTGCGCGCGCTCCAGGAGAAGGCGTTCGAGCCGGTGGGCAGCGACAAGACGGTGCGGGCGGACGTGCGCATCCTCGCGGCGACGCACGTGGACCTGCACCAGGCCATCGCGCAGAAGCGCTTCCGCGAGGACCTCTTCTACCGCCTGAGCGTGTTCCCCCTGCGCCTGCCGCCCCTGCGCGAGCGGCGCGAGGACCTGCCGCAGCTCACCGTGTTCCTCCTGGAGGAGCAGGCGAAGCGGACGGGCCGGCGGGGCATGCGGGTGATGGCGTCGGGGCTTGTGCGGCTGGCGTCGTACGACTGGCCGGGCAACCTGCGCGAGCTGGCGAACGCACTGGAGCGCGCCACCATCCTCACGCGCGGCCAGGAGCTGACGGCGCAGTCCTTCGACCTGCCGGGAGAGCGCGTGAGGGAAGTGCCGGCCGCGGTGCCGGTGGAGGACACCCCGGCGCCGCTGCCCGCGGGGGCGAAGGTGCCCACGCTGGCGGCGGTGCAGCGCGAGCACATCCTGCGGGTGCTCACGCTCACCCGGGGCCGCGTCTACGGCGAGGGAGGCGCGGCGGCGCTGCTGGGACTCAAGCCGTCCACGCTGCAGAGCCGGATGAAGAAGCTGGGCATCGCGCGGCTGGAGGGCTTCACCGCCGCCGAGGACGCGTGACGGACCGTCAGTGCCAGCCGCTGTCCTCGCGGGCCTCGCGGTGGTCCTCGCGCGTCTCCTGGCGGTTCTGGGACTGCTCGGCGCGGGCGAGCTGGACCAGGTCGGCGATGAGCATGCGCTTGCGCGAGAGGCTGCCGCTGTCCATCCGGCCGTAGAGGCCGTTGAGCTCCTGGGAGATGGAGCGCGTCTGCTGCAGGGCGCGGGACTCCTGGCGGGCGTCGCGCACGTCGTCGCGGTGGTCCTTGCGGTCGTCGTAGCGGTTGCCGTCGTGGTGCACCTCGCGGGCGCTGGTGCGCGCCTCCTTCTTGTCCTGGGACAGCTCGCGGCGGGACTCGCTCAGCTCCGACGCCACGTAGCCGCGCAGCTCGTCCTCCACCTGGAGCAGGTCGCGGCGCGCGGAGCGGCCCCGGGCGGAGTCATAGCGGGAGAGCAGCGACTCCAGCTGCCGCAGGTCGTGATGATCATCGCGGGTCTCGCGCGCGTCCTGCCGCAGCTCCTGGCGGTCACGGGTCTGCTCCCCGTGGTTGTTGCCGCGGGGACCGCCTGCGTGAGCCAGGGCCGGGAGGGACAGCGCCATCGTTGCCAGCAGCCACTTCGCCATGGGGGAGGCTCCTTCAAGTGCTTCGGATGCCCGGATGGACGCAGCTTATCGCCGCGCATTCACTGTCCGGGACTTCCCCCATGGGTGGGAGCGGCGCCTACGACACCGCGGGTGCGACCGGGCGCGGCTTGGAGGGCGCCACGGGGTAGTGGGCCTCCTTGCCGAAGGGCTGGTCGAACAGGTGCGGATCCGACTGGCGCGAGCGGAAGAGGTCCACGATGTAGTTCATCCGCTGGTCCAGCTTGCTCCAGTCCTTCGCGGCGGTGCCCTTGAGGCTGTCGGGCGTCTTGTCCATGCGGCCCAGGAGCTCCTTCAGCTTCGGGTTCTCGAGGGTGCGCAGGTGCGGCGGGAAGAGCGTGGACTCCATGCCCGCGGGGGGCGGCAGGTCGTTGCCCAGCTTGAGCGCGCCGCCGGGCACCGCGAGCTTCATCATGTGCTCGGTGGCGATGCCCCGGAACACGCCGGCCAGCTTGTCCACCAGCGGGTTGACGACCAGGTCCACCGCGCCCGTCTTGATGGCGGCCTTGGCGGCGAGGTTGGCGGGGAAGGGCAGGGCGTTGGCGCCCGCCTCGATGCTCTTCTTGAGGATGTTGGCGAAGACCTCCTTCACCGGCGCGTTGAGCGCCTTCTCCACGTAGCCCTGGAGCTGGGTCTGCTCGTGCAGGCCCACGGTGTCGTTGGCCAGGAGCATCAGCTCCGCCTTCTTGTTCGGGTCCTTCTCGAACATGGCCTTCGCGTAGTTGCCGAAGGCGTCCTTGAGCAGCGGCTTGTCCTTGGGGAAGCCGTCCAGGTACTTCTGGAGCTTCGAGGGGTCCAGCTGGGTGTCACCCTGGAAGGTCTCCACGAAGCGGGCGAACTCGTGGCCCACCTCCTTGAAGACGAACTGGTTGCCGTCGCCAATGGCCTTGCTGACGTTGTTGAGCGCGTCCGCGCCGGCCTTGGCGATGTCGCCGGTGGGCATGGCGGGCAGGCCCAGCTTGCGCAGCAGGTCGTCCACCTTGGACATGGCCTCGCCCAGGACGCCGCCGCCCTTGAGGACGTCCACGAAGGCCTTGGGCATGTCCTCCTGGCGGATGCTCACGCCGGCCTGCTTCGAGGCCCACGTCGCGTAGGTGGACCAGTTGGCGTTCTCCTTGCCCAGGAGCGTGCCCATGGCGTCGGACAGGTCGTGGTAGCCCTGGGTGATGGCCAGGTTGCGCGCGACGGGGTCCTTCATCGCGGCGATGTTCGCCACGTCCTTGGCGGTGGGGTAGCTGCCCGGCGTGGGGCGCGGGCCGCCCTGCTGG
>NZ_RAWE01000139.1 GCF_003611695.1 Corallococcus carmarthensis
GCCACGGGCGGGGCTGCCGGATGCACCGCGCCGGGCGGTGCCATCGGAGGCGCGGCGGGGGGACGCGTCGGGTCGGAGGTGACGGAGACGACCTCGGTCCCGCGATCGGCGGGCTCCGGATGGGTGGCCACCGGGGGCGGCTCCATCCGGGGCATGCTGCCGGAACCGCCGCGCACGGGCGGCCGGGACAGGTCCGACGGGGCCCGCATGTCGCTGCCGGAACCCGTGCCCAGGTTGCGCGAGTGCGAGCCCGTCCCCGGCATCAGCGCCCGGGGGTTGGAGCCCGTCCCCGAGCCGGCGATGGACGACGGCGCGTACTCGGAGAGCCGGTCGCCCAGCGCCTCCTTGAAGAACTGCGCCACCGACGCGGGCGACGAGGACAGCCGGTGGTGCGTGATGACGGCTTCAATCTCCTCGCGCATCGCCGCCGCGGTAGGAGTACGGCGCGCCGGGTCCTTCACCAGCGCGCGCAGGATGAGGTCCGACACGTCCTGCGGGATGTGGGGCCGCAGCTGCGAGGGCACCGGCGCGGGCTCGCGCACGATGGCCGCGAGCGTGGCCGCGTCGTGGTCCCGGCGGAACGGCAGCTGGCCGGTGAGCAGTTCGAAGAGCACCACGCCCAGCGCGAACACGTCGTTGCGCCAGTCCAGCGGGCGGCCGCTGGCGGCCTCCGGGGAGAGGTACGAAATCTTCCCCTTGATGACGCCCGCCTGCGTCTGTTCCTCGCCCTGCACCTTCGCGATGCCGAAGTCCGACAGCTTGATGGCGCCGTCCAGCGACACCAGCACGTTGTGGGGGCTGACGTCGCGGTGGACCACCGGGTGCGCCGTGCCGGACGGATCCACGTAGCTGTGCGCGTAGTGCAGGCCCGCGGCCACCTCCGCCACGATGCGCAGCGCGTGCTCCAGCGGCAGCGCCATGCCCTTGCGGCGCAGCTCCGTGAGCAGGCGCTTCAGGTCCGGGCCGCGCACGTACTCCATCAGGATGTACGCCACGCCGTCCGTCACGCCCACGTCGAAGGTCTGGACGATGTTCGGGTGCGTGAGGCGCGCGTTGGCGCGGGCCTCCGCGAAGAGCATGTCGACGAACTCAGGATTCTCAGCGAACTGCGCGAGAATCTTCTTCATCACGACGAACTTCTCGAAGCCCTTCACGCCCTGCTGCTTGGCGAGGAAGACCTCCGCCATGCCGCCCTGCCCCAGCCGGCGGATGATCTGCAGCCGCGCGCTGCCGCCGTGCACGTCCGTGGGCGACGTGCCGCGCGCACCAGGGTCCGCGTTGGTGGAGCCGAAGAGGTACTGGCTGAGCGCGCGCTGCTCCAGCGCCTCGATGTCGTCCAGCGGCTTGTCGGTGAGCGGCGTGCGCGCGAGCAGCCCCTGGAACTGCGCCAGCGCCGGAGCCCGGGCGTTGCCGCCGCAGACGGGGCACACGCGGTCCAGGGTGCCCTTGGCGCGCAGGACCTCCAGGTATTCGGAGGTCTGGATGCGCTGGTGGGTGACCTGACCGCAGTTGCGGCAGTCGCACGGCAGCCACAGCGTGGCCAGCTTCGCCGGCAGCGCCTTGGTGGACTTCGCCAGCACGCTGAGCAGCGGCGGCGGCACGCGGCAGAGCACCACCTGGGCGCCCTGCGCCGCCACCTCCAGCACCTGTTCGATGCGCGGCAGCGCTTCCGGCTCCACCACGCTCACGTGGCAGCAGTCGAACGCGACGCGCCCCTCCAGACCGGACGCCAGCCGGCGCACGTTCAGGTCGCCCTTGAGCGTGCTGGCCAGGGTGATGAAGGTGATGTCGTCCTGGACGATCTTCAGGTGCGAGGAGAGTTCCGACGTCTCCGACGGGAGGCCCGCGCGCAGGTAGCGCAGCACGGCCGGGTCCACCGCGGAGAACTGCTGGCGGCGCGCGAAGTCGAAGAACTCCGTGGGCTCGTCCGCGAACTCCAGCGGCTGGGCACACACGGGGCAGTGATGCGGCGGGGCACCGCCCGCCTCGACAATCTTGGCCTCCTCCACCAGGCGGACCAGCCGCAGCCGGTCCTCCTTGCAGAAGCGGCAGGTGTACGGCGCGAGCAGCGAGAGCACGCGCGCGACGCCCGCGAAGCCCTCCACCATGTTGAGCTGATCCACCACCACCGGCGGTGCGTTGACGACGTACAGCCCCGACACGCCCTGCGGCGGGTGGCCGGCGAATTCGATCCACCGGCGCACGCCGAAGGAGCTGATCCGCTCCACCAGCCCCAGGTCCACCACCACCAGGCCCTGGAGGCCCTTGGACGACGGCGAGAGGGGGAAGGTTTCGTCGATCACCCCGGCCACGCGCACGTGGGTCAGACTGCCCACGCGCAGGGAGGTGATGCTGGCATTGGAAGTTTGGCTCTCCACCCGCCTACCCTCGTTCCAGACAGAACAGCAGCGACTTGGGCTGCGCGGCCCGGCGGCGCGCATCCCCCAGGTCCACCGCGCAGGCGAACTGGGTCCGCTTCCCCGGAGTCACCCGCACCGCGACCGCGTCGCTGTGCTCCAGGATGCGCCGCAGACCCAGGCCCGCGCCACCACCCGAAGCATCCACCTGCGCCTTCTCACCCCACGCCTTCACCACCCGCACCAACGGTGACACCGACAGGCGGCCGAAGCGATCCGTCGCCTCCAGCCACGCCCTGCCATCCGCCACCGCCCAGGACAGCAGGCAGCGATCCTCTTCCGCCACCGACTGCACCTGTCCGCGCCGATGGGCGTACTTCGGCTCGCCGCTCGCGTCCACCGGCGCGTCGAGCAGTGCGTTCACACCAATCTCATGGACGACATCCGCCACCCGGCTGGCCGCGGATTTGGATCCGCCAGCCTGGAGGACGGCCTCGGCCGCGCGCTCGCCCGCGGCCGTCACCTCCGCCACGCTGCCCAGCCACGCGACGGACGTGGCGGCTTCCCGGGGAATCATGGGTTCGCCGCGCAGGAGCGCGCTGAGCAACCGCGCCTCCCAGGCGGACGGCTGGCCGCCCTCACCGCGCGTGGCCAGGAGCAGCGCCGGGGGGCGCCGCTCCAGGAGCTCCGCGTGGGCGGGGGTGAACCGGCCGTCGAACAGCACCAGGTGCGGCGCCGCGTCGTCACCGCGCCCCAACAACAGGCCGTCCCGGGCCAGCACTCCGGAGGCCTTTTCCAGCGCCTCCGGCGTGAGCGTCGTGTCAGGCGTCAACTTCAGGGGAGCATCCTTCACGGCGGCGACGGTATCCAAACAGGGCCCTAATAATGCAGCCGGACTTCGGTGAAGACACCCAGCGGCGGGGCGGGGAAGCCGTGGGACTCTTCGTACTTCGCGTTGAAGAGGTTCGTCCCCAGCAGCGAGACGGCCACGCGCTCGTGGACGTTGAAGCCCACACGCGCGGTCGCGGTGATGTAGCTGGGCAGCTTCACGCGGGTGGTGGTGCCGGCCTCCTCGTCCACCGCGAAGCCCGGGTCGAAGCGCGGGCCCACGAGCAGGCCGTAGAGCTCCACGAAGGCGAACTTGCCGATGTTGGTGCGGCCGCGCAGGTAGACGCGGTGGCTGGGAGCGTAGTCCAGCGGGTAGCTGGCCGCGCCGCCCACGGGCAGCGCCTGGGCGTCCAGGAACTGGTAGGCCACGTCGAACGAGGAGTTGAGGGACGGCACCTGGGCCGCCGCTTCCGCCTCGAAGCCCACCACGCGCGCGTCGCCCAGGTTCTTGAACTGGGACGTGGAGCCGAAGAGGAGCTCCTGATTGATGAAGTTGCGGGCGCGGTTGTAGAAGCCCGTGCCCGTCAGGCGCACCTTGCGGTCGAAGGGCCAGAAGTCCACCGCCGCTTCCACCGTGTCCAGCGTCTCCGCGCGCAGGGCCGGGTTGCCCAACAGCGTCGCGGCGTACATCTGCTGGTTGATGGCCAACTCCGCCAGCGTGGGCGCGCGGAAGGCGCGGCCGTAGTTGGTGCGCAGCGTGAGCAGCTCCGGGATGGCGTGGAACACGACGCTGGCGCGCGGGGACACCTGATCCGTCTTCGCCTCCCAGACCTTCGAGGGGATCTGGTAGCTGTCGTAGCGGGCGCCACCGCCCACCACCAGCCGCTCCGTGATGCGGTACTCCGCGTCCACGAAGCCGCCCAGGATGGTCTGCTTCGTGTCGTCCAGGGTCAGGCCCGGGAGGACGTTCTGGTTGTTCACCTGGTCGGCCTTCACGTCGCCGCCCACGGTGACGGACAGCTTGTCCAGGGAGAACAGCGCGCGCGCCTCACCGCCCAGGCGGCTGCGCTTGCCCAGCGTGTCCTCCAGCGCGCCGGTGATTTCGTTCTCCAGCGTCACGTTGCGGCGCTTGAAGAACGTGTAGGCCTGGGCGAACACGCGCACGTTGTCCGTCACCTGCTGATCCAGCTGCAGGGCGGCGTTCAGGTTCTGGACGTGCTCGTTGTCCTGCGCGGTGTAGTGGCAGCGGCCGCAGTTGCCCACGGTGGAGATGTTCTGGCCACCGGGCCGGCCGATGTTGCCGTCGGTGAAGTCCGCGTCCAGCGCGAGCGGCCCCACGCGGACCTTGCCGTTCACCTGGTGCACCAGCGAGTCCTCGTTGGTGTCCGTCTGGTTCAGCTGCGGGTTGTTGAAGAGCTGCGGGCCGTCCGAGCCGAAGCCGTAGTAGCCGAGCAGCGCCTCCACCGGGCCGCCGCGGCCGGCGACGTTGGTCTGCAGGCGCCACGTCTTGTCCTGGCCCGCGAGGATGCGCGCGTCGGCGCCCACGTTCTGGCCCTTGGCGATGAGGTCCGAGGGCTGGCGCTCGATGATGTTGATGACGCCGCTGAAGGCGTTGGAGCCGTAGAGCGAAGAGCCCGGGCCGCGGATCACTTCCACCTGCTTGAGGTTCGTGAGCGGCGTCGTCTCATCCGCGTAGAACTGGCCCGTCCAGGGGTCCGTCAGCGGACGGCCGTCCTTGAGGAGCAGGAGTCGGTTGGACAGGTAGTTGGAGCCCAGGCCGCGCGCGCTCACCGCCGCCTTGCGCATGGAACCGCGGCGGCACTCCATGCCGGGGAAGTACTGGATGGCCTCGCAGAGCGAGAACTGGCCGGTGCCCTCCAGTTCCTCCGCCGGGATCCACGACACGGTGAGGGGCACGTCGGAGATGCGCTGGCTGCGCTTGGACGCCGTGGTGACGACGGCCTCGCTCAGCGCCATGTTGATGTTCTTCTCCAGGTCGTCGCCGCCGCCCAGGTCCGGGCCGTCCAGGCCGGAGAGGCTGGAGGGCGGAGGCAGCGCGCGGTCCGACGTGGGCTCCGTGAAGGGCGCGCGGTCCGGAACGTTGTCGGCCGGGCGCGGCTGCGACGACGGCAGCACCGCGCTCGAGCCCAGGCCCGGCGCGGGCGGAGGGTTGGACGGGATGTCGGACGTCAGCGGCCCGTCATAGGGCGACGTCGAGGAAGGCGTCCCGGGCGAGGCCACGGGCAGAGGATCCGCCACGGACGGCCCCGGGCCAGGCCCGGCCACCGGGGCCGGAGGCGCGGACGGCGGCTCGGTGGCGATCGCCGGTTCCTGCGACGAGGGCTCATCTCCCGGAATGGGATCCGGCTCCACCGGCGGGGGCGTCTTCGCTCCCCGGCGCGTCTTCGCCGTGCGCGGAGGCTTCGTCCCCGGCGTGGCAGGCTTCGCGCCCGGAGCGGTGGCCTTCGCGCCAGGTGTCGTGGCCGCGCGCTTGCGGGCGGCCTTCGTCCGCGTCTTGGGAGCCGGCTCCTGGGCCTCCTGGGCCCGGGCCGTTTCCACCGTGAACAGGGACAGGGCGCAGACCACCAGCGTGAGACACGCGCGAGCGCCCAGCCGACCGGCAAACCCCTTCACCGCGCTGGTGCGCGGCCCACCGTACTCAGTCGAGTCCATCGTTCTCAATTCCACGAGGGGAAGCAGGGATGTCCGCGGTCGTTGCGCCAGGATCCAGAGCCGGTGCGACTGGCAATCGTCCACAGGGGCGAGTTTCCACCCCTGAACGGTGGCGTTCCGCTCGACTTCTCAAACTACCGCAATAACTCGCCTAAGGCCAAGTCATGGCTGTCGATCCAGGCAAATCACGCGCACGGTGGCGGCAACACCGTGCGCGCCGTGCGCGGATCAGCCCACGGCGCAATCAGTCATCCGGCTGTTCCGCGGAGACGGCCAGGTCGTCCGCGAACGGCGGCAGGGCGGGACCCAGCGACTCGGACTGCACGAGCACCGGCGTCTCCACCCGCAGGTCGGGGGTGTCCGCGAAGACGGGCTGACGGCGCGGGGGGCCCTGGGTGACGAGCTTGCGGAAGTCCTCGAACTCGCGGCCCTGGATGCGGGCGAAGGCGTCGAACGGGGCGACCGCACCCACGGAGGACAGGGACTGGGACAACGCGTCCCCCCCGCCCTTCAGGTCCACCAGCACCGCGCCCGGCACCCGGGCGCTCTTGAAGAGCACCCGCATGTCCTTGGGGACGTGCGCCACCGGCACGAGCGCGGCCTCCGCGCCCTTGGCCTCCAGCATCTTCACCGCCGACTCCACGTTGGGCACCGGCACCAGCTTGAAGTGCTTCTGGGCATCCAGGTCGCCGCCCAGCACGACGTTGGAGACGAACTTCGGATCCGCGGGGCCCGCGCCCTTGACCAGCGCCATGCGCTTGCCGGCGAGGTCCTTCACGGTGCCCTTCTGGGTGGAGATGATGGCCCAGCGCTGCTGCGTCTCACCGGAGCGCGGCGCGTACGCCACCGGCTCCGCCTTGGAGCCCAGCTGCACCGCGGCCCAGCCGTCCACCACGGCGAAGTCGATCTGCCCCTCCCCCACCGCCTTGGAGAAGTCCTCGTAGCGGCCGAAGCTCTTGGCGGCGACGGGGCGGCCCAGGCTGGCCTCCAGCTTCTGGGCCAGGGCCTCCGCGTACTGGAAGCGCTCCTGGCCGTCCGACAGCGTGGTGGCGAGGAACACGCCCAGCGTGGCCTTCTTCGGCGCGGCGGACGCGGGGACGGCGGCGAACAGCACGGCGGCGAGCAGGACGCTCCACCGCACGACACAAGATGGCGTCTTCACGGCGTCTCCTCCGCGACCCCGGTGGCCGGCGCGACGCCCTGTGCGTCACCCAGTCCATAGAGGCCCTGCAGGCGGTCCTTCCATTCACGCACCTGGGCGGCGCGGGGGCCCGCGCCAGCGGCCAGGTAGCGGCGCCAAGCGTCCACCGCCTCGGCGGGTTCATGCCGGCGCTCCTGCGCGTCGATGCCCATGTTGAGCGAGGCGACGGCCACGACCGGCTCCAGGCGCTTCCACGTCGTGAGCGCGGAGGCCGTCTCCCCCTGGCGCCAGTCCACGCACGCCAGGTTGTGCTGCACCAGCGCGTCGTCGGGCGTCGCGGTGAGCGCGGCCTTCAGCGCCTTCTCCGACGCCTTCATGTTGCCGGAGGCGTACGCGAGCGCCGCCTCGCGGCGGAGCAGCGCGCCGGTGAGGCTGCCCATCCACTTCGGCTGCCCGGGCATGGGCTTCTTCTGCGCGGCGGTGAGCAGCTTGCGCGAGGGCGCGACCTTGCCCTGGCGGTAGAGCACCCACGCGTCCGCGAGCGAGCGCGTGTTGGGCCACGCCCAATCTGGCGCCGGGGTGAGGGAGCGCTTGAGGCCCGCGGAGGCCTCCGCGAACTTCCCCTCTTCCGCGCGCGTGAGCGCCCGGGCGAAGGCGGCCAGCTTCGCCAGGTCCGCGCGCTTGCCGGTGCCCAGGCGGTCCACCGCGTCCAGGTCCCGGTTCGCCGAAACCGCGTCTCCGGCCTCCAGCTTCGCCAGGGCCCGGCGCACCAGCACGCGAGGCAGGTTCGCCTCCGCCACCTTCGAGGCCGTCTTGGAGGGCCCCGCGTCCGTCAGCCGCTGCACGGCGGCGTCCACCTGGCCCAGCTCCACCTCCGCGAGCGCGGCGCCCGCGGACGCTTCCGCGCGCTGATCCGGCTCCTGCGTGGCCTCGCCGGACTGGGTGAAGGCGGCGAGCGCGGCCTGCGCGTCGCCACTGCCCAGCCGCGAGTAGCCCAGCAGCAGGTGTTCACGCCAGGTCGCGCCCGGCAGCGTCACCGCGCCCTCCATCACCTTGCGGGCCTCCGCGAACTGGTGGCTGTCCAGGAGCGCCGCGCCCAGGCGGCGGGCCATGGCCACGGAGCGGTCCAGGTCATACGCGCGGCGCAGGTCGCGCACGGCGTCGTCCAGGCGCTGCGTGCCGGCGCGGTCCCGCGCGCGGTGGGCCAGCGCCCGGGCCAGCCACTGCTTCGCGCCGGGGTGGCCGGGTTCGACCTGGAGCGCGCTGCCGTAGTCCTCGATGGCCTGATCCCACTGGCCGGTGGCGAAGTGATCCGCGCCCAGCAGCATGTGACCCAGCGCCTGGCGCGGGGACATCTCCACCACGCGCCGGTGCACCTCCACCGCGCGCTGGTAGCGGCCGGCGCGGCGGTTGACGGAGCCGAGCGTCGCCCACAGCTCCAGGCTGCCGCCGCCCGACTTCACCGCCGACTCCAGGAACTGGATGGCCTCCTCGTGGCGCGCCTGCGCCTGGAGCGCCTTGCCCACGGCGATCTGTCCCAGCAGCAGGCCCGGCTGCAGCTCCAGCACCTTGCGGAACTCCGCTTCCGCCTGCGCGGGCTGCTTCTGCGCGAGCCGCACGTCACCCAGCAAGAGGTGCGCGGCGGGCGTGGCGCCCAACTTCATCAGGGCGGTGGCCTGGATGTCCGCGCGCGGCACGTCGCCCGCGGCGAGGTACAGGCGCGCGAGGCGCTCCTTCGGCTCCGCCACCTGCGGGAACTTCGTCACCAGCCGCTCCAGGAGCGCGCGGGACTCCGGCACGTGGCCTTCCATCTCCAGCACGGCGGCCAGGCCAATCTGCGCGGTCGCGGACTCGGCCCGGCCGGCCTGCGCCTTCTCGAAGGAGGCGCGCGCGGCGGCAGCGTCCCGGCGGAGCAGGTGCGCCTTGCCCAGCAGCTCGTGGATCTGGAAGTCGTTGCCCGCCAGCTTCTCCGGGCGCAGCACCAGGTAGCGCTGCAGCCGCGTCACGGCGCGGTTCCCGTCCTGGACGTAGAGGTAGTAGCTGGCCAGGTAGTAGTGGACGATGAGGTGGTCCGGCTGATCCGCGGCGGCCACCTGCTCCAGCACCGGCACGGCTTCCTGGAAGCGGCGCAGCTTGAAGTACGCCGTGCCCAGCGGATACGCGAGCGACAGGTCCGACGGGTTCTGCGCGAACACCGGCGCCAGGCGCGTCACCGTGCGCTGGAAGTCCTGGAGCGCGTTGGCGGCGCTGCCCAGGCCCGTGGCCGCCGCGACGGACTGCGGCTCCTGCGTGAGCGCCTGGTCGTAGAGCTGGAGCGCCTTCTTGAACTTCTCCTCCGCCTCCTTCTTGTCGCCCTTGGAGGCGGCGGCGTTGGCGGAAACGAGCGCCTGATCACCCTGCTCCGTCATGCGCTGCGCCTCGGTGGCGGGCGGCGGGCGGAACTGGGCGAGCGCCGTCGGCGGACCGGCCAGGGTGGCCAGCAGGACGAGCGCGGTGGAGACGCGGCGCGGGGGACGGATGAATGGGCGCATGCGGTTCGTCACGGCGAGGGGGCGGGGCTGAATTCGGCGACGATGACGGTGATGTCGTCGCGCTGGGGCTGGCCGGCGCTGTACGCGCGCACGTCCGCGAGGAGCGCGTCGCGGAGGGCGTCGGCGGGAAGGTGGGCGTGGGTCTGGAGCGCGGCGGCCAGGCGCTGCGTGCCGTAGAGCCGGTTGGCCCCGTCGCGCGCCTCGGTGAGGCCGTCCGTGTACCAGACGATGATGTCACCGGGGCTCAGCACCGCCTGGCGCGACGTGAACTGCGACGCGACGTTCGCGCCCAGCAGCGGGCCGCGCGCGGGCAGCGACGCCATCTGCCGCGTGTTCCGGTTGTAGATGGCCGCCGCCGGGTGGGCGCCCGCCGCGTAGTCGATCTGGCCGTTGTACACGTCGATGACCGCGAGCGCGCTGGACATCTGGTGCTCGCCCCGGCCCACGTTGGCCAGCGTCACGTTGAGCGCGGTGATCAGCATCTGCGCGTGCACCTGCGACGGCTCGCGCAGCGTCATCGCGGAGGCGAAGCCGCTGGTGGCGCTGGTGGCGACCAGCGACGTGGACAGACCGTGGCCCGTCACGTCCCCGATGCCGATGACGACGCGCCGGTCATCCAGCGCGGCTCGGAACCACCAGTCGCCGCCGCACGCGTCCGCGGGCACCACCAGCCCGGCGAGCCGCAGCGGGCCCACCGTCACGGCCTCGCGGCCCGGGAGCAGCGTCTCCTGCACCGTGCGCGCGAGCGACACCTCGCGCTCCAGTTGCGCCTTGGCGCGCACGTCCTCCAGCAGGACCTTGATGCGCTCCGCCATGTGGTTGAACACCACGCCCAGCGTCGTCACCTCACGGCCCGCGCCCGGCGCCGTGCCCGCGCGGGCCCCCAGGTCACCGGCGGCCAGCTGCATCACGCGGTGGGTGAGGACGCCCAGCGGCTTGGTGATGCGGCGGCTCTGGAAGGCGGCCAGCACGCCCGCGAGCACCACGAAGCCCACACCCAATCCCACGATGCGCAGCGTGTTGGCGCGCACCGCGGCGCGGTTGGCCTCCTCCAGTTCGTGCAGCTGCTTCTGCAGGTCCTCCAGCGAGTAGCTGATGACGACCACGCCCTTGCCGCCCTGCGAGCCGTAGTCGAGCGGCTCCTGGAACTCGAAGACGGGCTGGCCCTGGAAGAAGGCGCTGGCCCAGCGGCGCTCCGCGGTGCGGCCTCCGGAGGACTCCCCCAGCTTCGCGGCCGGGTCGCTGTCCGCGACGAGCTGCCCGTCCGCGTCGAACATCTGCACGCGCAGGATGTTGCGGTTGTCCGCGATGATGGAGCGCGCCACTTCCGTGAGGAACGCGTAGTTGTTGTCGCGCAGGCTGGTGGCGGAGGTGAGCGCCAGCGTGTGGCTCACCGTCTGGCCCAGTTCGCGCGCCTGGGACTGGAGCCGCTGGGTGAAGCGGTCCGACGTCGCGGTGAGCTGCGCCTCCGTCGTCTTCGCCGACAGCGCGGCCAGCAGGCCCACGATGACGATGACCAGCGCGCCCGTGGTGAGCAGCAGCAGCTGATCCAACCGCAGCCCGCGGATGGCCGCCACGTTGGGCAGCTCTCCGGCCTCCATGGGCGCGATGACCGTGCTCGTGGGCTCCGTGGCCGGCACCCCCAGCGCGCCCGTCAGCCGGGTGGCCGTGTTCTCCCCGCGCAGGGCGGTGAGCTCCCGGGAGTGCGTGCCCGTGTACTCCGGGGGAGGAGGCGGGGTCCCGGGCGCCGCGTCGTCGGACGCGTCAGGGGAATCAGGGACGGGGTCGAGGCGCGGATTCGTACGGGACAAAGGCAGACCTGGGGGAGTCCGCGTGGGGACGCGGTCGGGGCGGGGCGGACTGTATCTCACTTCCTGATTGACGCGAGGAGTCCACCTATCGACGTATTCCCGGGGGACGCCCCTCCTCCCGGCCCCCCAGCGGCCGTGCGATCAGGCGTCACGGACGTGTCTCCCCGTGCCCGGGAAGCAGCACGTCATGCGGCATGGATGAGTTCCGCTCATTGCCGCGTCGCGCCACCCGGGGGCCCAAACGGTGGCGGCGAACACCTGTGACATCAGGGTCCTTGAGTCGGGAGGCCGCGTTCGGAGTATAGGGGCGTCCCTTTCTTTCCCCTTCGAGGTCCTCCGCGCGTGTCACGGCCCCGGTTGATCAAAGAAAACTCCGCGCCGCTTTCGCTCGCCCGAGAGCAGCTCATCCGCATCCACGACCTGATGGTGAAGGCGCGCGTCCTGGAGGAGCGCCTGATCCAGATGTACAAGCAGGGCCACGGCTACTTCTGGATTGGCGGCCCCGGTGAGGAGGCGTTCAACGTCCCCCTGGGCATGCTGATGAAGGTGGGCGAGGGCCCGGCCTACGACTACCTGCACGCGCACTACCGCCAGTCCGCGACGCTGCTCGCCATGGGCGAGGAGCCCATCGGGGCGCTGCGGCAGATGAAGAACACGGCCACGGACCCCTACTCCGGCGGCCGCAACTTCGCGGGCCACTTCAGCCGGCGCTCGAAGAACATCGCCCCGGTCACCTCCCCCATCGAGGTGCAGTACGCCATCGCGCCGGGCACGGCCATGGCCCAGAAGCGCCACGGCGGCGACGGCATCACCATCGTCACCGGCGGCGACGCGGGCACGGCCGAGGGCGATTTCGCCAGCTGCCTCATCTGGAGCAGCCGCCCGGCCAACCCGCTGCCCATCCTGATCATCGTCACCAACAACAAGTGGGGCATCTCCACCACTTCGGACGGCCAGCACGGCGAGACGAACATCAGCGACCGCGCGCGCGCCTTCAACATCCAGGCGAAGACCATCAACGGCAATGATCCGGTGGAGTCCTACCAGGAGCTCCAGGCCGCGATGGAGTACGTGCGCAAGGAGCGCAAGCCCTTCTTCATCGAGGCTCGCGTGTCGCGCCTGTACGGGCACTCGTCCGCGTCCGGCGCCAACTTCGTGAACGAGGAGCAGGACTGCCTGCGCCTGTTCGAGGCGCGGCTGGAGCAGGAAGGCGTCCTCAGCCGCGAGCAGATGGAAGAGGCTCGCACCCGGTACTCGGAGGAGCTGGCCGCCGCCGCGCGCACCGTGCGTGACGAGCCGCAGCCCTCCGGCGACACCATCTGGGAACACATCTACGCGGAGAAGAAATAACCATGGCGAACATGGCACAGGCCATCCGCATGGCCCTGCACTACGCGGAAGAGAACCTGGGCGTCACCGACATCTTCGGCGAGGACGTGGGCGCCCCGCTGGGCGGCGTCTTCACCTGCACGCAAGGGCTGAAGACGGCGTGGAACAGCCCCCTGGACGAGCGCGGCATCATCGGCACGGCCATGGGCCTGGCGATGGCGGGCAACCGCCCCGTCGCGGAGATCCAGTTCTGCGACTACATCTACAACACCATCGACCTGCTCAAGCTCGTGGGCAACACGCACTGGTCCACGAACGGTGACTGGGCCGTGCCCATGGTGGTGCGCACGCCCGTGGGCAGCGGCATCCGCGGATCGCTGTACCACTCGCACTCCTTCGACGCGACGATGACGCACATCCCCGGCTGGAAGGTGGTCATGCCCTCCACGCCGCTGGACGCGTACGGCCTGCTCATCTCCGCCTGCCAGGACCCCAACCCCGTCATGTTCCTGGAGCCCAAGGCGCTCCTGCGCGTGAAGGGCGACGAGCGCATCCCCGGCGAGCCCGACGACGACCGCGCGCTGTCGAAGATGATCGACGCGCCGCTGGGTGACCGCTCCCAGTGGAAGCCCCAGTGGCCCACGCTGGAGGCGTTCGCCATCCCCATTGGCAAGGGCAAGGTGGTGCGCGAGGGCACCCAGGCCACCGTCATCAGCTACGGCCGCACGATGCCCCTGTGCACCAAGGCCGCGGTGCAGCTGGCGGAGGAGGGCCTCAGCGTGGAGGTCATCGACCTGCGCTCGCTCTGGCCGTATGACTGGGAGCTCATCAAGGCCTCCGTCCAGAAGACGGGCCGCGTGCTCTTCGTCAACGAGGACACGGAGGTGACGAACTTCGGCGAGCACCTGGTCCGGCGCACCGTGGAGGAGCTGTTCTACTCGCTGCTCGCGCCGCCCCGGCTGGTCGCCGGCAAGTTCATTCCGGGCATCGGCCTGGCGGACGCGCTGGAGATGGCGTCCGTGCCGCAGCAGAACGACGTCACCACCGCGCTGCGCAACCTCTGCCACGAGCAGCCTTAAGGCCGCCCGCGTTCCACCCACACCGCAGAAAGCCACAGGGGCCGCCGTTCCTCTTTGGAGGCCGGCGGCCGTGTCGTTAGAATCCCAACTTCCGTGTCCCAGCCCATCGTCCGCACCATGACCCCCGCCCCAGACGCCAACGCCTTCCGCATCCGCCGCGCGCGTCGTGGTGACGCCGAGGTCATGGCCCAGCTGCTGCGCGAGCTGGGCTACCCCCAGGGTACCGATCAGCAGACGGTGCACTGGGTCATCAGCCATCCGGAGATTGAAATCTTCGTCGCGGGGGATCCCCAGGACCGCGCGGTGGGCATGGTGTCCTTCTCCCACCGGCCGCAGCTTCGGCTGCGCGGGCGCGTGGCCACCGTGGACGAGCTCGTCGTGTCCGAGGGCTGGCGCCGCCGGGGCGTGGGCCGCGCGCTGCTCGCGCAGGTGGCCCAGCGCGGCAAGGTGCTGAGCGTGAAGCAGCTCCAGCTCATCGCCCCCATCAACGTCACCGACGAGACGCGCGCCTTCTACCGGGCGTGCGGGTACGTGGAAGGTGACTCCGGGGTGTTCCGCCACGCGGAGTACGAGACCCAGCGCTAGCGGAAGGTGCCGCGAGGGCCCGGCGTGCCGCCCGGGCCCTTTCGCGGGTGTGGCGTCTTCAGCGCTTGAAGCTCGCGATGACGCGGCGCAGGCGCTCGTGGTCCTCTTCGCTCACGTCGATGAAGCGCACGCCGATGGCCTCCGCCTCGTCGCGCACCCAGGCCACGATGCCGGTGAGGTGGAACTCCTCGCCGTCCACCACCATGGCCAGCCGCACCTGCGCGCCCACGTCGTAGGACTTGCGCGTGCGCAGGCAGAGTCCACCGGCGGACAGGTTCAGCGAGTAGGCCCGCAGCGCTCGCGCCGCGTCCTCCGCCTGCTCGAAGCGCACTTCGAACCGCGCCGCCACGCGCTCCTCGGCGCGGCGGTTCAAGTACGGGTCTGGCTCCACCGGCCCATCCAACTTCGTGTTCATGCGCACCCTGACCCCCTCGGTTCTCGGACCGGAAGTGTCGGCTGGTTTCCAGGCCCGGTTCAAGGGCCCCCGGACGACGGAACGGCTCGTGTAAGTCCCAGGCTACTTCGACGCCAGGAGTTTCCGGATGAGTGCACGTCTCGTGTTGTTGGGTGGAGCCCTGATGCTCGGGCTGTGGGTGGCGGGCTGCGATGACGGCGAAACTGTCCGCCCGCCAACGGATGCGGGCACTACCCAGGATTCCGGGACAGATGCCGGTGATTCCGGGACTGTCGATGCTGGTGACGGCGGTGGCGGCGGAAACTCCGACTTCGACTGCAACGTGATGAAGCAGGAGGGCTGCGCCGCGGGCCAGGGCTGTCTGTACACGGACCTCGCGGACGGAGGCACGGGCAGCCAATGCTTCTCGGGCACGTGCGACGTGGTCCGCCAGGACTGTCCGTCCGGCCAGCGGTGCACCTACGTGGGGCTGGATGGTGGAGCCACGCAGCGTCAGTGCGTCGCGGCGGGCACCGCCACGGAGGGCGCGCCGTGCACGCTGGCCGAGTCGCCTCCGGGACAGACGTATGACACGTGCGCGGCGGGCCTCTACTGCAAGGACGAGACGCAGGGCGACGGCGGCACGGGGTTCTTCTGCCGCAAGTTGTGCCACGCGACGTCCGACTGCGGCTCCGGCGAGTGCAACACCGTGCTGCGCCTGGCCGGCACGAACGAGCTGCCGCTGGTGTGTGGCCCCGCGTCCGCGTCGTGCGATGCGTTCGCGCAGGACTGCGAAAGCCCGCTGGGCTGCTACCCGGCCGCCAACGGCCCGGTGTGCGCGGGACAGGGGGCGCTGGGCGAAGGCGCCGCGTGTGAGTTCAGCAACCAGTGTTCACGGGGCAGCACCTGCGTGGTGACCGGCGGCAGCGGCACGTGCCGGACGCTGTGCCGCACGCCCTCGGGTTCGCCGGGGTGCGCGAACGGCGTGGCCTGCCGGCCCATCAACAACAACGGCGACGTGGGCGCCTGCGTCCCGTAGGCAACGGATTGCCCACGGAAGGAAGCATCCCGGCCAGGGGTGGCGAGCGCGCGGGTCCTCCAGGGGCCCGGCCCGCCACCTCGTGGGAGGAGCCCTGCGCCGTCCGTTCCCGGCGTGAAGGTATTCACGGCCCGCGGGGTTTGGCGCGCGACATGAATCCCCGGGTCGCCGCGAAGGCACATCGTGCACATTGTCTTGCGCCGGGAGGTCGTGGGCATGGGTCTGAGCAAGGCGCTGCGCTGGGGAGGTTTCGGGGCCCTGGTCCTGCTGGCGGGGTGTGGGGGCATGGACGACGGCGGCGCGCCGGAGGATTCCTTCGGGCCCGGACGCTCGGACGCGGAGGTCACCGCGCCCGCGGATGCCGTGGAGGCCGCGCCCACGCTGACGCTGCATGACGGGCACCAGGTGCAGGCCACGCCGCCCGTGGCGCCCCTGCCCGTCCAGTTCCAGCCCGGCTTCCACCAGGCGCTGCGGGAGTCGACCGCCGTGGGCAGCTTCACCACGTACCGGATGAAGGTGCCGGTGGGGCGCGCGGGCAGCCGCGTGCGCGTCACCTTCCGCTCCGGCGACGGCGGACTGACGCTGCAGCGGGCCACGGTGGCGAAGGCTGGCGCCGGCGGCGCGCTGGCGTCCACGCCGGTGGCGCTCACCTTTGGCGGCAACGCGGGCTTCACCACGGGCACGCGCACGCTGGTGACGTCGGATCCGGTTTCTTTCCCGGTGGCCTTCGGCGACGAGGTGGCCATCTCCTTCGAGGTGAAGGGGGCGCTGGGCCAGAGCCGCATCCAGGCGTTCCCGGACAGCTGGATGAGGACCGGCGCCTACGCGACGGCGCAGGGCGCGCTGGGCGGCCAGGCCTGGGAGTTCGCCACGGGGGTGGCGACTTTGGACGTGGAAGGCACACCGGGCCGGGCCTTCGTGACCATCGGGGACAGCATCACCGAGGGCTACATGGACACCCGGAATGACACGCGCAACGCGTGGTCGTTCCTGGTGCAGAAGCAGCTTGGCGTGCCGGTGGTGAACTCCGGTGCGTCCGGGCAGGGCTTCTGGGACGCGAACCTCCAGCTGCCGCAAGAGGTGCTCCCGCTGAAGGGCGTCACCGACTGCATCGTCCTGCTGGGCGTCAACGATCTGGCCGCGGAGGGCATGACGGTGCCGAAGCTGCAGCAGCGGATGACGCAGCTGTTGGATCAACTCCAGCCCATGTGCCGGCTGTGGGTGAGCACCCTGCTGCCCAAGGAGAAGATGGGCTCGGAAGGCGGCGACGTCGCGCTGATGATGGCGCAGCGCCACGAGTTCAACGCGTGGATCCGCGGCCTCACGCGCGCGGACGTCATCGACCTGGAGTCGGTGATGCACCCGCCGGGCAACGTGGACCTCTTCCTGGAGGGCCTGGAGCA
Source organism: Corallococcus carmarthensis (assembly GCF_003611695.1). GTDB lineage: Bacteria > Myxococcota > Myxococcia > Myxococcales > Myxococcaceae > Corallococcus > Corallococcus carmarthensis. The sequence continues at coordinate 17,171 of NZ_RAWE01000139.1, forward strand.
GGACGGCATCCACCCGAACGCCGCGGGCCACCGCCTCATGGCGAACGAAGTGGTGCGGGTCCTCAAGGCGAAGGGCGGCCTGTAGCGCCTGCCCGGATGGAAAGCACACGAGGGGTTTGAATAGTTTCGGGGCCGCCGCGTCCAGGCGGCGTTCCCCATCTTTCACAACTCCCGGAGCTTCCCCATGCGCGCCCTTCCCGCCGCCCTCGTCGTCGCCTGCCTCGCCCTGCCCTCGCTCGTTCATGCGTCCGCGCTGCGCTGCGACAACAAGCTCGTGTCGGAAGGCGCCTCCAAGACGGACGCGCTGGCCAAGTGCGGCGAGCCCGTGTCGAAGGAAAGCAAGACGGAGTACGTGTCCCGGAAGGTCAAGGCGAAGACGCCCACCGAGGAGGACTCCACGGAGGTCACGGCCTCGACCACGGTGGAGGAGTGGACCTACAACTTCGGGCCCCACCGCCTCATGCAGGTCGCCATCTTCCGCGACGGCCGGCTCGTGGACGTGCGCAGCGGGTCCTACGGCTACTGACCGGCGTCGTCCGGGGGCGCGTGGCTACGGCGCCCCCAGGTGCTGTTCGAGGGACTGGCGCATGAACGCCGGCCGCTGACGCAGCGTCTCCCGCAGGTCCTGGAGGTGCCAGGTCCACGCCTCCACGGAGGACGGCTGGCCCCAGCGCGCCACCTGGCCGGGCATCTCCGGCGCCAGTTCCTCCACCGCCGCGTCCAGGGACGCCGCCACCCGCTCCTCGGCGAAGGTGTGCTCGATGTGCCAGCGGAAGCGCTCGACGAAGCGGGCCTTGAACTCCGGCGCCTGGAGCAGCCCCCGCAGCAGCACGACGGACCAGGCCTCCAGCGACGGATCCTCCAGCACGCGCCCCAGGCTGTCGAAGGCAGGGCCGGAGCGCAGGGCGAAGTCCAGGTCGTACACGAGCCAGCGCCAGCGGCCGTCCTGCCCGTAGGGCGCGTCCGGCGCGGTCTGCTTCGTGCGCAGCCGCCAGAACTTCACGTTGTTCTCCGGCCAGTCCTCGTTGCCCAGGTAGAGCTGCGCGACCTGGTAGTCGATGAAGTCGTCCACGTCGATTTGCGTTCGCACCCAGGCGTAGTGCTCGGGCACTGACAGGTCGTGCGTCCGCACGAAGTCGATGAGGTCCAGGTAGGGCTGCTCGTCGCCCTCCTCCCCCACGTCCAGTTCGCCGAAGCGCTCCAGGATGACCGCCTTCTTGCGGTCCACGCCGTAGTGCGACGCGAGGTAGTACTCATCGTAGCGCTCGCGCAGCTCGTGCAGGCCCCAGTACTCACCGTCGAGGAACACGAGCGCGGGACGGCACGGCTGGAGCGCCAGCCGCGTCTCCGCCAGCAGCCGCTGCAGCACGCAGTCCCGCAGCTTCGTCATGCCCTGATCCTGCCCGGACGTGCGCACCAGCAGCCGCGTGAACTCCGTCACCGCCGAGCCCGGGAACAGCGGCCCCGCGAACGTCTTCGGGCCGTAGTCCTCCTTCGCGTACAGCCGCAGGCTCTTCTGCGGCAGCACCGCGCTGCCAGAGCCGTGGATGCGCACGCCCGCGTCCTGCGCGAGCACGCGCGCACCGGAGGACTCGAACCACTCCGCGTGGACGGGCCGCTCCCACTCCTTGCCGTCCTGCATGTAGTTGCCCGCGCCCGGGTCGTCGGGGCTTGCCTCGGACAGGAGGCCGGGGACGTAGATGCCCGTCGCCGGGTCGAAGAAGTTCGCCGCGTCCGTGACGAGCGACAGCACCGGCAGCGTGTACGGCGCCCGGCCAATGAGGAACGTGCGCGTGCGCACCGGGCCCACCGGCACCGTGCCCGAATACTGCCGGTAGCGCACCACCGCGGCCTGGGGCGGCTCCTCCACCGGCGCGAGCCACCGCGAGCCTTCGGCGGCGAGGGGCGCCGTCGTGGGGACGAAGGACCACTTCACCGGAGGCGAGGAGCGCGCCAGCAGCGCGATGGGACCGGTGTAGAGCGCCGACGCGGGCGTGGGCGTGGAGCCGTCCCGGGTGAAGTACGTCCGCACGCCTCGAGCCGTGGGCAACGCCAGCAGCGTCTCCGGCTGGTAGAGCCCGGGCCGTGCGTCGAACGTCAGGTGCTGGAAGTCGACGCGGGCCCGCGCCTCGGAGCCCAGCCTGTCGCGCGCCACCACCTCCACCGCCAGCGCGCGCCGGCCCGGCCACCAGGGCAGGCTCCAGCGGCCGCCGTCCACGTCGGCACGGCCCAGGAAGCGCCCGTCCTCGAACACCTCCACCCGGGCCGCGCTGGCGTCGCTCACCACCGTGCCGAACAGCCGGTGCGTGTCCGGCTCCTGCCCGCCGATGGTGACGGACAGCGGAGAGGGCGCCGGAAGCTCGGCCTCGCTCAGCCGCCGTTCGGGTTCGGGCCCACAGGCGGACGCGGCGAGGACGAAGAAACCAAGGAGGAGGGACGCGAGCTGACGGAGACCCATGGGTGTCTCCGTCCTGTATCAAACAATGCTTTGACCTCCCACCGTCTTGTGACACAGCGCGGCGGGAGGCCGGTTTCCGTCACGCTGGGGGCGCGGTGGGCTCCAGCAGGCCGTGCTTCTGGAGGAGCGCGGCCAGCGCGGGGGGCGCGAGCATCCAGTCCTCGCGCGTGGGCACCCAGCGCACGGGGGCTCCGGCGGCGGCGAGCCGCGCGTTCACCTCCGCGATCATCGGGGCGAAGGTGGGCTGGGGCACGTCCCAGCTCCCCACCCCTGCCTGGACCTCCACGGCGCCGGGCTCCACGCGCACCGCGGGCTGGCCCTGCACCGGCTGGATGGCGAAGCCCGGCAGGTACGGCTGCATGGCGGCGGACAGCCGCTCCAGCAGCGACGGGTCCTCGAAGGGATGGGCGCCCTCCAGGTCGAAGAAGGTGGGCAGCTGTGCCTGGAGCTCGTCGCGCAGCGGGTCCTCCTTGCTTTCGCGCCAGGCGTGCTCGGCCAGGACGCGCGCCTCCTGGGGGATGCGGATCTCCCAGCGCTCCAGGAGCGCGAGCAGCTCCGCCACGCGCTCCACCTCCTCCCACGGCGGCTCCACGCGCGTGAGCCAGGACACCTCCGACAGCGTCTGTCCCCGGCGAAGCCCCGTCACCCGGTCCCCCTTGCGCAGCTGGAAGGGCGGCGCCTGGGTGAACTCCGGATCCGGATAGAGGGCGGTATGGATCAACCCGTCGCCCGTCTCCGGGCGCACGCGCGCGAAGCCGTGCTTGGGGTTGATCTCCTCCACGACGAAGGTCTCCTGGGCCATGGTCTCTTCTCTAACCGGTGTTCCGCATGCCCGCAGCGATGCCGTTGAGCGCCAGGAGGAGCGGCCGGTCGCAGTCCGCGTCCCCGTCCCGCTTGCGCTTGAGCAGCTCCACCTGGAGGAAGGACATGGGGTCCACGTAGGGGTTGCGCAGCGCGATGCTCCGCTGCAACTGCGGGTTGTTGTCCAGCAGCTTCGCCTCCCCGGTGAGCGACTTCATCGCGCGGCGCGTGCGCGAGTGCTCCTGCTGGATGCGCAGCCACAACGGCCGCGTGGACGCGGGGGCGAGCTTCGCGTACCGCGCCGCGATGGCCATGTCCGTCTTGGCCAGCACCATGGTCACGTTGTCGATGACCGTGTGGAAGAAGGGCCACTCCTTGTACATGCGCTGCAGGAGCGCCGCGCCCTCCGGCGTCGCCGCGTACGCCTCCAGCGCGCTGCCCACGCCATACCAGGCCGGGAGGATGGCGCGCGTCTGCGTCCACGCGAAGCTCCACGGGATGGCGCGCAGCGTGTCCAGTCCGCCCGCCTTGCGCTTGCTGGGGCGCGAGCCGATGGGCAGCGCGGCGATCTCCTCCACGGGCGTGCCCGTCATGAAGAACTCCACGAAGCGCGGGTCCTCCCAGACGAGCGCGCGGTACGCCTTGCGGCCCGCTTCCGCCAGCTCGTCGAAGGCGGCGCGGAAGACGGACTCGTCCTCCGGGGACGGGCGCGGCTGCGCGTCGAGCGTGTGCAGCAGCACGCCGCCCACCACCAGCTCCAGCGTGCGCTGCGTGAGCTCCGGGCGCGCGTACTTGTGGTCCATCGCCTCGCCCTGTTCGGTGGCCTTGTAGGCCCCGGCCACCGTGCCCGGCGGCAGCGCGAGGATGGCCGTCTGGGCGGGGCCGCCGCCGCGCGCCACCGTCTCCCCTCGGCCGTGGAACAGGCGCAGGGGCACGTCGTGCTCGTCCGCCACGTGGGTGAGCGCCACCTGGGCGCGGTACAGCGCGGCGCTCGCGGCGAGCAGGCCCACCTCCTTGCCGGAGTCGCTGTAGCCCACCATCACCTCCTGCACGCCCCGGCCCTTCAGGTGCTGGCGGTACTCCGGGTGCGCGAAGAGCTGGCGCAGCACGTCCGGCCCGCCGTCCAGCGCGCCCAGCTGCTCGAAGAGGGGCGCCACATCCACGGTCGCGCACTGGAGCTTCGCGTCCCAGAGCCCCGCGTGCTTGAGGCACCGGAAGGCCGCCAGCACGTCGTCCGCGGTGGACGCCATGGACAGGATGAGCGTGCGGCAGACGGACTCACCGCCCTCGTCCTGGCCTTCGCGCAGCCTGGCCAGCACCTCCATGAGCCGCTTGCCGCCGTCGGTGGGCGGAGGGCCTCCGGCGATGAACGCCGCCGCGCTCACCGCGTCCTCGGCCGGGGCCCGCACCTCCAGCTCCCCCAGGCCCAGGCCCAGCGCACGGACGCGCTCGGACATGCGGCGCACCTCGCGCAGGCCCGCGTACTCCGCGCGCGCCGCGAAGAGCGACCGCTCCAGCACCGCGAGGTCGTCCCCCAGCGCCTCCGGCGAACGGTAGGCCTCGGGCGGCAGCGTGGACTCGCGCCCCTCCCGCCGCGCCAGCACGTGCGCCAGCGCCAGCGACAGCCGCTCCTCCATGAAGCGCAGCTTGCGGCGCCACGGCTCGCCCAGCGTGCGCGGGCCCTGCTGCTTCGCCACGTCCGGCAGCGCCTTCGCGTCCTCCTCCAGCGAGCGCTCCAGCTCCTGGGTGGGGCGCGCGTGCCGCTCCGACTGCGACAGCATCCCGCCCAGCCGCTCCACGTCGCGCAACAGCAGCCGCAGTCCGCGGGCGCGGTGCGCGCGCAGCGTGTCCGCGAACACCTCCGGCGTCACCAGCGGGTTGCCGTCCATGTCGCCGCCCACCCACGAGTGCACGCGCACGGGCGTGTCCAGCGCGCCCAGCGGTTCGCCGTAGGCGCGCTCGAAGGCCCAGTCCAGCGCCTCCGGAAGCCTCGCCACCGGCTCCGCCAGCATCTCCTCCACGTACCAGTGGACGTTCTTCACCTCGTCACCCACGGTGGGGCGCTCGCGGCGCAGCTCGTCCGTCTGCCAGAGCGCGGTGATCTCCTCGCGCATGGCCGTGAGGTTCGCGGCGGATTCGCGCGGGGTGAGCGTGCACCGGTCGCGCTCCTCCAACAGCTGCGCCAGCCGGTAGAGCTTCTCCAGCAGCGTCCGGCGCACCGCCTGGGTCGGGTGCGCGGTGAAGGTCAGCGTCACCTTCAGCGTCCCCAGCGTTTCACGCACCTTGTCGGCGCTCAGGCCCGCGGCCTTCAGCGTGAGCAGCGTCGACTCCAGTGAACCCTTCTGGGGCCGCGTGGCGGTGGGGCTCGCGTGGGCCCGGGCGCGGCGGATGCGGTGGTGCTGCTCCGCCAGGTTCACCAGCTGGAAGTAGACGGAGAAGGCGCGCAGCACCGGCTCCACCTGCTCCGACGGCAGCCGCCCCAACACCGCCGCCAGCTCCGCTGCCGCGGCGCGTCGTCCGGCCACCGGCCCACGACGGCGCTGGATGGCCAGGAGGCGAACCTCCTCCTCCTTGTCGAACAGGGCCTGCCCCTCCTGTTCCACCAACACCTCACCCAAGAGCCGGCCCAAGAGCCGGACATCCCGCCGCAGCGGGGGATCCACGGGACGTGAACGCGCCATAACGGACCGGCACCGTAGTCCTTCGCCCCCCTCCCTCCCCTACCCATTCTCGGCTTTTCGACCGCCAGCGGACGGATGACTCTCTCCGTCCTTGCAGGAAAAATTTAACCTCCCGGTCTTCCATTAAGGCCATACCTTCCACTAGAAAGTGGGCTCTCCCGGACCCCGCCGGGATGTCTGACCTGACCCTGAAGGAGTGGCAATGCGGAAGAACCCGTCTTGGCTGGCCCTGGGCCTGCTCACGCTCGCAGCGCCGTCTGCGTACGCGGAGCGCGCCTGGTACGAAAAGCCGCAACCCGACATCGCCGCGCCGTCCGCGTCGCTGCGCAAGTCCGTCGTCGAGGACATCACGGACGACCTGCCCCACCGTCTGGGTGAGCAGCAGAAGGAGCTGAAGGCGCAGGCGCTTCAGCAGCGGCTGGAAGGCCGCGGTCAGCCCGGCAAGGTGCAGAAGCTGGCCAACGGCAAGTTCGTGGAGCTGGAGCTGGAGCGCACGGACCGCATCTTCGTGATCCTGGTGGAGTACGGCACGCAGATCCACCCGGTGTTCGGCAACCCCGCCACCAACCCGGGCGGCAACATCCCCGGCCCGCTGCACAACGAGATTCCGGCCCCGGACCGGGCCTGGGACAACACCACCATCTGGCAGCCGAACTACGACCGCGCGCACTTCGAGAAGCTCTACTTCGACGCGACGCCCGGCGTGGACTCGGTGGCGAACTACTACAAGGCCGCGTCGTCCGGCCGCTACACCGTGTCCGGCACGGTGTCCGAGTGGGTGAAGGTGCCGTACAACGCCGCCCGCTACGGCAACAACCTGTGCGGCAGCTCCAGCTGCTCCAACTCCGTGTGGCCGCTGATCAGCGACGCCATCAAGGTGTGGACGCAGGGCCAGGTCGCCGCCGGCAAGACGCCCGCGGAGATCAAGGCGTACCTGGACACGTTCGACACGTGGGACCGGTATGACTACGACGGCGACGGCAACTTCGACGAGCCGGACGGCTACATCGACCACTTCCAGATCGTCCACGCCGGCATGGGTGAGGAAGTCGGCGGCGGCGCGCAGGGCCCCAACGCCGTGTGGAGCCACCGCTGGTTCGCGTACAGCACGGGCGGGAGCGCGGACGGCATTGGCCCCGCGTTCAACCAGAACGGCGGCACGCGCTTCGCGACGAACGTGGACAAGTGGGTGGGCGACTACACCATCCAGCCGGAGAACGGCGGACTGGGCGTGTTCGCGCACGAGTTCGGCCACGACCTGGGCCTGCCGGACCACTACGACACGACGAACGCGGCGGACAACGGGACGGGCTTCTGGACCATCATGTCGTCGGGTTCGTACCTGAACGACGGCACGACGGACATCGGCAGCCGCCCGGGTGACTTCCTCGCCTGGGACAAGCTGCAGCTGGGCTGGCTGGACTACGCCACCACGTCCGCGGGCCTGTACTCGTACCACAAGCTGGGTCCCTCGGAGTTCACCTCGCAGAACGCGAAGCAGGCGCTCGTGGTGAAGCTGCCCGGCAAGCCCGTGCTGCAGCCCACGACGGCGCCGTTCGAAGGCCAGGGCATGTGGCAGGGCGGCCAGGGCAACAACCTGGACCGCGTGCTCGAGAAGACGGTGAAGCTGCCGAACAAGACGCCCATCACCTTCTCCTTCCAGACGTGGTTCGACATCGAGGAGGACTGGGACTACGCCTACGTCTCCATCTCCGTGGACGGCGGCCCGTTCACCAACCTGGCCAGCCCGGTGAGCCGCGACACGAACCCGTGGGGCAACAACCTGGGCAACGGCATCACCGGCACGTCCACGGGCTGGGTGCCGCTGTCGTTCGACCTGTCGTCCTACGCGGGCAAGAAGGTCACGCTGCGCATCCGCTACAAGACGGACGCGGCCTACTTCCAGGGCGGCTTCCTGGTGGACTTCGTGCAGCTGTGGGCGAAGAACACCTACGTCTTCGGTGACGACGGCGAGTGGGGCCACAAGTGGTGGGACAAGTCGACGTTCTTCGTGACGGACGGCACCAACACCCTCTACGACAACTACTACCTGGCCGAGTGGCGCCAGTTCCGCGGCTACGACGAGACGCTGGCCACGGGCCCGTACAACTACGGCTTCAGCGCGGACGGCCTGTATGACTGGGCGGAGCGCTACTCCTACAACCCCGGCCTGCTGGTCACCTACTGGGACACCTCGCAGTCGAACAACAACGTGTCCCAGCACCCGGGCGAGGGCCGCATCCTGCCCATCGACTCGCGTCCGCAGCCCCTGCAGCGCAGCGACGGCCGCTACTGGTCCGGCCGCGTGCAGACGCACGACGCGACGTTCGGCCTGGAGCCCAGCTTCGCGCTGTCGCTCAAGCCCAACGGCTTCCCGCGCAACGAGTACCCCTCGCAGCCCGCGGTGCCGGTGTTCAACGACACGAACACCTTCTGGTACGCCACGCAGCCGTACGGCGGCGTGAAGGTCCCGAAGACGGGCACCATCATCGAAGTGCTTTCGACGAACGCGGCCCAGACCGTGATGCAGGTTCAGGTGCGCCCGGTCGAGTAGTCACCTGACCGTCGTCACCGCTGAGCAGTGACGAAAGGCCGGTCCCGCTTCGACGCGGGGCCGGCCTTTCTTCTGTTGAAGGAATCCCGACACCCGGCGCGCGGCCGTGGATGACGGAGGCACGGAGGGCGCTACGGTGCCCCCCATGGCCGAGTGCCCCGTGGGTGGTCCCGCCTCCCCTTCCCCTC